>NZ_JBEOSV010000018.1:0-141089 GCF_040303245.1 Kitasatospora sp. NPDC096077
CCGATCCGTCAGAAGCCGACCCGATCCGGTGATCCGTCAGCGAGCTCATCAGTGTCTCCCTTAATCAGGGTGTCCACCTGATTCATGACACTCCCTCGCTGGCAGCGGGGGCGAGTGAGGTGGGGGCGGTCATGAGGCGGACTCGTCGGGGCGTGACTTAAGGAGCGGAGCGTCCGTCCTGCAGCCCGCGGTCCCGCTGCCGGTGACCGTAGGCCTGGGCCAGGGGCAAGGGCCGTAAACCGGGGCCGAGCTCCAGGGGCCAGGGGCCGGGAGCCCGAGCTCGGAGCCGGAGCCGGAGCCGGAGCCGGAGCCGGAGCCGGAGCCGGAGCGCAACTTGTGGCGGGTGTGGGAGTGTTGGCGCATGAGGGCGGGGAGTGTGGGGGACTTTGTCTGCCGGGGTGCGGTGTGGGTCGGGGCCGTGGTGGCGGCGCCGGTGTTGCTGGTTGCCGGGGGGCCGTTGTACCGGCGGTACGTCGCGTACCTCTACCGGGACGGTGCGCCGCCGGTGGTCGACAGGTCCCGGTTGTGGGTGACCCCGGGGTACCGGGTGCTGCACAACCGGTTGGTGCGGGTCCTGGTGGCGCCCACGCTGGGGTGGGCGGGCCGGTAGCCACGAGGGGCGGGGCTCGGGGGCCGCGTGCGAGGATGGCAGGGCTGGGGGGAACGAGCTCCGGGCGGTTCTCTGGCCATGGTGAACGACGACGCGCAGCGCCGGGGGGAGCCTCGGCGGGAGGCCCTGTTGATGGTGCCGATCGCCACGGCGCTGATCGAGGCCGACGGTCGGATCCTGCACTGGAGCGGCGACGCGGAGGCGTTGCTCGGTTACCGTGCGGACGAGGCGGTGGGGGCGAAGGCGGCACGGCTGCTGACCTCCGACGAGCAGCGGCCCGAGGTGCTGGAGCTGTTCCGGGAGATCCTGGCGGGCCGGGAGTGGTCCGGGGTGTTCCCGGTGCGGCACCGGGACGGGCACCTGGTGAACCTGGAGTTCCGGACCCATCCGGTGAGCGGGCCCGGCGGGGTGCCACTGGTGCTGGCGGTGGCGTCCGAGGTCACGACGCTGCGCCGGATCCAGGCGGATCTGGCCGTGCTGGACGGTTTCTTCACCCAGTCCCCGGTCGGGATGGCCGTGTTCGACACCCAGTTGCGGTACGTGCGGCTGAACGAGGCGCTGGCCCAGAGCAACGGTGTGGCCGCCGCCGAGCACCTGGGGCGGCGGCTGACCGAGGTGCTGCCGGGGATCAACGCCGTCGAGTCCGAGGCGGTGATGCGGGAGGTGCTGGCGAGCGGCCGGTCGGTGGTGGACTTCCGGGCGCACGGCCGGACGCCGGGCGATCCGCGCCGGGACCGGGCCTGGTCGGCCTCGTACTTCCGGCTGGCGGACCGGGTCGGGCGGGTGCTGGGGGTGAGCGGGACCATCGTCGACGTCACCGAGCGTTACCGGGCCGACGCCCGGGCGGCCCGGGCCCAGGAGCGGCTGGCGCTGCTGGTCGACGCCACGGCCTCGATCGGCACCACGCTCGACCTGCGGCAGACCGCCCGGGAGCTGGCGGACGCGATGGTGCCCCGGGTCGCCGACATCAGCGGGGTGTTCGCGCTGGAGGCGTTGATCGCCGGGCGCAACGTCGAGGCGCCCGTCCCGGGCACCCCGCAGCTGGTGCGCCGGCTGGCGATCGCCACCGCCGACCCGCTGTATCCGGCCGACGCGCTGCCGCTGGACTCGGTGTACGAGTTGCCGGCCGACTCCCCGTACGCCCGGGCGCTGATCACCGGGCGGACGGTGGTGGTGCCGTCCTGGGAGCTGCCGCCGCTGAGCGAGGGCATCAACGAGAGCGGCCGCCGGGCCTTCCTGGGCGACCGGCCGCGCTCGGTGCGGATCACCCCGCTGGTGGCGCGCGGCACCACGCTCGGCATGGTGGTGTACTCGCGACGCGGTGAGCGGGAGTCCTTCGCGGAGGCCGACATCACGCTCGGTGACGAGCTGGCCTCGCGGGCGGCCGTCGCGATCGACAACGCCCGGCTGTACCTGCGCCAGCACCAGACCGTCCTGGCGCGGCAGCAGGCGCTGCGCGAGGCGAAGGCCGCCCAGGAGCGACTCGCGCTGGTCAACGCGGCCTCCGCCCGGATCGGCACCACGCTCGATCTGGACCGCACCGCGCACGAGTTGGCCGAGGTGGCGACGCCCCGGCTGGCCGACACGGTGGTGGTGGAGGTGCTGGAGGAGCTGGTCCGCGGCGAGCGCGAGGCCCGGGCCCCCGCGGACGGCTCGGCGCTGCTGCGCCGGATGGCGTTCCACTCGGTGCACGGCTCGACCCTGGCGCCGATCGCCCGGCTGGGCGGGGTGCACCGGTTCACGCCCGGTTCGCCGTACGCGTGGAGCCTGGCGCACCGCAAGCCGGTGCTGGTGCCGCGGATGGACGAGGAGGGCATGGCCTGGTTCGCCGACGATCCGGTGCGCACCGCCGCCGTACGGGAGCAGAACGTGCTGTCGTTCATGGTCGTGCCGTTGATCGCGCGCGGCAATCCGATCGGCGTCGCGGGCTTCTACCGGACCCTGGTCGAGCGCCCGTACGAGGACGAGGACCTGGCGCTGGCCGGGGAGTTGGCGGTGCGGGCGGCGGTGTCGATCGACAATGCGCTGCTGTTCACCCGCGAGCGCGACGCGGCCACCGCCCGGCAGCGCGCGCTGGACGAGGCCTGGGCCGCCCAGCAGCGGCTCGGTCTGCTGAACGAGGCCAGCAACCGGATCGGCACCACGCTCGATCTGCACCGCACCGCACGGGAGTTGGTGGACGTGGTGATCCCGCGCTTCGCCGACTTCGTCACGGTGGACCTGCGCGACGCGGTGCTCGGCGGCGAGGAGCCGGGCGCGGTGCCGCGGGTCGGGCCGGTGCTGATGCGGGCGGTGGCGGTCGGCGATTCGGCGTCGGACAACGTCATGACGGCGGCCGCGGACCAGGTCGGCGAGACCTCCCAGTCCGCGGCGGTGTACGCGCAGAGCCTGCGCACCCGGCGCTCGATCCTGGTCTCCGAGGTGACCGAGGAGGAGCTGCGGCGGATCGTCGCCTCCCCCGACCGGGTGCAGCCGGCGCTGGCCTCCGGGGTGCACTCGTACCTGATGGTGCCGCTGGTGGCGCGCGGACTGGTGCTGGGCGGCGCCGAGTTCGTCCGCAGCCGCAATCCGGTGCCGTTCGGTCCGGCGGACCGTTCGCTGGCCGAGGAACTGGCCGCCCGTACCGCGCTGGCGATCGACAACGGCCGGCTCTACCGGCGGGAGCGGGACACCGCGCTCACCCTCCAACGCAGCCTGCTGCCACAGGAGATCCACCGCACCCTCGGCCTGGAACTGGCCTACCGCTACCTGCCCAGCAGCGTGGTCAGCGAGGTCGGCGGCGACTGGTTCGACGTGGTGCCGCTGTCCTCCGGGCGGGTCGCCCTGATCGTCGGCGACGTGATGGGCCACGGCATCCGGGCCGCCGCCACCATGGGCCAACTCCGGACGGTGGCGCGGACGTTGATCACCCTGGAGCTGCAGCCGACCCGGGTCCTGCACCGGCTGGACGAGGCCACCGCGGCACTCGGCGAGGGCCAGTTCGCCACCTGCGTCTGCGTGGTCTACGACCCGGCCGACCGCAGCTGCACCGCCGCGTGCGCCGGCCACCTGCCGCCCGTGGTCGCCGACACCGCGGGCAACGCCCGGCTGGTCGAGCTGCCGCCGGGCGCACCGCTCGGCGTGGGCGGAGTCCCGTTCGAGGGCGTCGAGTTCACCCTGCCCGAGGAGGCGATCCTGACCCTCTACACCGACGGGCTGGTCGAGCGCCGGGGCCACGACCTGGACGAGGGACTGGAGTTGCTCTGCCACACGGTCGCCGACCGGCGCCAATCGCTGGAACAGACCTGCGACGCCGTACTGACCCGGCTCACCGGCCCCACCGCCGAGGACGACATCGCCGTCATCATGGCGCAGGTCCGCCCGCAGGGCGCCGACCGGATCGCCGCCCTGCCGCTCACCGGCGACCACGCGATGGTCGCCCACTCCCGCCGGTTCACCCGCGAGACGCTCGCCGCCTGGGGCCTGGACGCGCTCAGCGACGGCGCTGAACTGCTCACCAGCGAGCTGATCACCAACGCCCTGGTGCACGCCGGATCGCCCACCCAGCTGCGGCTGTTCTGCAACCGGGTGCTCACCGTCGAGGTCGCCGACCGGGACGACGAGACGCCCCGGATCCGCCGGGCCCGCAACGAGGACGAGGGCGGGCGCGGCATCCACCTGGTCAACGAGCTGGCGCACCGCTGGGGCAGCCGACGGACCGGTGAGGGCAAGGTGGTCTGGTTCGAGCTGGAGCTGCCGCCGGGCGCCCCGCCTGGATGAACAACCGGCGGTTGTCGGAAGGCACCCGGGGTTGTTGGCCGCCCCGGCGGCCCCCGGGCTTTGCTGGTGCCACGGCCGGAGAGCCCGACCGGACGGACCACAGCAGCCAGGAGCCCACCATGCCGCAGACCGACGCCCGCACCGTCGTCACCGAGTACGTCACCCGGATCGCCGCCGGCGAACGGGACGCCGCCGTCGCCCTGTTCGCCGAGGACGCCACCTGGACCTACCCGGGCGACCTCGCGCTCTCCCGCACCTGGCACGGCAAGCAGGAGATCTTCGGCGACTTCCTGGGCCAGGTCGGCACCCTGTTCGCCCCCGACGGCCTGCCGACCATCACCCTCACCGGGGTCCTCGCCGACGGCCCGCAGGCCGTGGCCGAGTGGACCACCGTCGGTACGGCCGCCAACGGCACCGCGTACCGGAACCACTGCCTGGGCGTGTTCACCGTGGAGAACGGCCTGATCACCGCCGTCCGCGAGTACCTGGACACCCACCACGTGGCGCAGACCCTGCTGGCCTGAACGCCCGCCGCCGCACGGCCCGTCGGTCAGTTCGGCAGCAGCAGGTTGACGTCCCCGAACTCGTGCCACAGGTAACGCCGTCGGACGGCCTCCCGGTAGCAGGCGGCCAGCAGCGGGCGGCCCGCGACGGCGGCCAGCATCAGCAGGTGGGAGGCCCGCGGCTCGTGCCAGCCGGTGAGCAGACCGTCCACGGCGCGCACGCCGCGCTCCGGGGTGATCACCAACTCCGTCCAGCCGTCCGCCTCCTGGAGCGTGCCGTCCGACCCGACGGCCGACTCCAGGGCGCGGACGACGGTGGTGCCGACGGCGATCACCCGGCCGCCCCCGGCCCGGACGTGGCCGACCAGTCGGGCGGTGGCCGCCGGGACGTGGAAGCGCTCGGCGTACGGGGCCTCGTGCGCCTCCGGCGAGGCCACCCCGGTGTGCAGGGTGACCGGCGCGACCAGCACGCCGCGGCCCGCCAGCCGGGCCACCGTCCCGGCCGTGAACGGTCGTGCCGCGCTGGGCATTTCACTGCTGCCGGGGACGGTCGCGAAGACCGTCTGGTAGTCCTCGATCGGCCACTCGCGGTCCACGTAGCCGTACCGGATCGGTCGGCCGTGCAGCTCCAGGTAGCGCAACAGGGGTGCGGGAAGGGTGAGTTCGGCGTACCAGAGGCGCGGCGTGAAGGCCTGCACCAGCTCGGCCGCACCGCCGGCCGGGAGCGAGACGCGCAGGCCCGGGCGGGCCGGGGACTCCTCCGGCGGGTAGTAGGCCGCCGCCGCGCCGGGCACCGCCCGGCGCAACTCGACCAGATGGGCGCCCTGTCGGTCCGGCTGGGCGGAGGAGAGGTGCAGCGCGACCGGGGTGCCGTCGGGCAGTCGGCCCGGCAGGGCGGCCGGGAGGGTGGCCGAGTTGTTGACCACCAGGAGGTCCCCCGGGCGCAGCACCTCGGGCAGGTCGGTGAAGCGGCGGTGCTCCACGGCGCCGGTGGTCCGCCGGCCGACCAGCATCCGCACACCGTCCCGGGCCCCGCCGCGCGCCTCCGCCGGTGCGCGGGCGGAGAGTTCGGGCGGGACGGTGACGTCGGGGTCGAGCCCGGCCAGGGTCGTCATCGCCCGCCGCCGTCGGCCGCGGTGACTTCCGGGGCCCCGGCGGCCAGGTCCTCGGCGCGGTAGCGGCCGGAGGGGGTGCGGTCGTGCAGCAGGCCGAGCAGCAGCGGGGCGATCTGCTCGGGCAGCGGTTCGCCGGAGAGGTCCTGGTCGGGCTCGGCCTGCTGCAGCATCCGGGTGCGCATGCCGCCCGGGTCGACCGCCCAGACGTTCAACTCCTGCTCCTCGCGGGCGAGTACGGCGGTGGCCAGGTCCAGCGCGGCCTTGCTGGCGCCGTACCCTCCCCAGCCGAGGTAGGGCACCACGGCGGCGTCCGAGCTGATGTTGAGGACGGCGCCGGAGTGGGCGCGCAGTTGCGGCAGGACGAGCTGGGTGAGGGCGATCGGGCCGAGCGCGTTGACCTCGAAGACCTCCAGCAGGTCGGGCAGCGGGAAGTCGGCCAGCCGGGGCAGTGGTTCGGCGCCGGGGGCGGCTGCTCCGTTGAGCGTTCCGGCGTTGTTGACCAGCAGGCTCGCGCCGCCGAGGCCCTCGGCGGCCTCGGCCAGGTGGGCGCGGTGGTCGTCGTCGACGATCGAGCCCGGGAGCGCGACGACCTTGGTGACGGCCGCCAGACCGGCGGCGGCCTCGGCGAGTTCGGCCGCACCGCGGGCGGTGATCACCAGGTGCCAGCCGTCGGCGGCGAGGGCGTGGGCGAGCGCCAGCCCGAGGCCGCGGGAGGCGCCGGTGACCAGGGCGACGGGGGCGGGGGCGGTGGCGGGGGCGGTGTGCGGTGCTGCGTTCATGGCTCAACGATCCCGCCGCCGGGGCGGGCGGCGGATCGGGCGGCGGAACCGGGACCGGGTCCTCCGTTCGCCCTAGACCGCAGGCCGGACCCAGGACTTCGCCGCTCCCTGATCGGCTCCCACGAACCCGGCCGCAACCCGGTCCGGCCACGGGCGGGTGCCGGTCAGGCCCCCGACTCCCAGCCGGGCCGGTCGGCCCAGGCGGCGAGCGTGCGCCGGCTCTCGAAGCGGCGCTCCCGACCGGACAGCGGGTCGGTGAACTCGACCGTCGAGGCGAGCAGTTGGAGCGGGCGGCGGAAGTCGTCCGGGGCCGGTTCGGGCAGCACCACCGGATACACCGGGTCGCCGAGGATCGGCAGCCCGAGGCCGCTCATGTGCAGCCGCAGCTGGTGGGTGCGCCCACTGAGCGGCCGCAGCCGGTAGCGGCCGAGGCCGTCGCGGTGCTCCAGCAGGTCGACCCGGCTCTCGCTGTTCGGCGGCGCGTCGACGACCTCCCGGGCGGCGATCACCCCGCGCTCCTTGACGATGTGGCTGCGTACCGTGCGCGGGAGGCTCAGCTCCGGGTCGTACCCGGCGATCGCCTGGTACTCCTTGCGCACCAGCCGGTCCCGGAACAGCGTCTGGTAGGCGCCGCGGTCCTCGGGCCGGACCACGAACATGGCCAGCCCCGCGGTGAGCCGGTCCAGCCGGTGGGCGGGGCTGAGCGCGGGCAGGTCGAGGGAGTGCCGCAGCCGGGACAGCGCCGTCTCGACGACGTGCCGGCCGCGCGGGGTGGTGGCCAGGAAGTGCGGCTTGTCGACCACCACGAGGTGGTCGTCGCGGTGCAGCACCACCAGGTCGAAGGGGACGGGCACCTCCGCCGGGTGGTCCCGGTAGAACCAGAGGTGCGCACCGGGGCGAAACGGTTCGTCGAAGCCGATCGGGCCCTGCTCGCCGACGATCTCGCCGTCCCGCAGCGCCGTCTCGACCCGGGCCGCCGCCACCGCGGGCAGCCGCTCGACCAGGTGCTCCCGGACCGTCGGCCAGTCGCCCTCCAGCGGCAGCCGCAGGTGGACCGGGTCCACGCCGCGGCGCTGCGGAAGGGGGGAGGCCGGGCGGCGGCTCTTGCGTCTCATCTCCCGGCCCAGCCTAGTGCGCGCCGCACCGGAGCCCGCGCCGAGGTACCGGGGCACCGGGGGCAGGGACACCGGGGTGTCGCGACCCCGGTGCGCCGGGGTGCCGAGGTGCTGACCCGGGGCGGTACGGGGAAAGTGGTTCGAAGGCCCTCGGGCCCGGAGCACCATTGCCCCCCCTGAAGGAGGACGCGTGACCGCCGCCGGCCCGGACGGGCTCCCGCCGCTGCACCTGCCACGGCGGACCCGGCTGCTGCTGTACGGCGCCCTCCTGCTGCTGGTCGCCGCCGTCGCGGCGGCCCTGGCCATCGGTCCCGGGGCGACCCTGTCGCCGCTGCTCGCGGTGGCCCCGGTGCTCGCCGGGGCCACCACCCGCAAGGCCCGGGTGCCGCTGCTGGTCGGCGCGGCGGCACTGGTCGCGGTCGGCGCGCTGGAGTCGGAGAACACCCAGCTGCCCGCCTCGGTCCGGATCACCGTCTCGGTCACCGTACTGGCCTCGACGCTGGCCAGCGCGGCCAGCGTGGTGCTGGTGGCGGCCCGGGAGCGGGAGCTCTACCAGGTCCGGACGGTGGCCGAGGCGGCCCAGCGGGCCCTGCTGCGACCGCCCGCCGAGCGGATCGGCCCGCTGCGGCTGGCCGTCCGGTACGTCGCGGCGACGGCCGAGGCCCGGATCGGCGGGGACCTGTACGCCGTGGTGGAGACCCGCTTCGGGGTGCGGGTCCTGCTCGGGGACGTGCAGGGGCACGGGCTGTCGGCGGTGGAGACGGCGGCGGACGTGCTGGGGGTGTTCCGCGAGGCGGCACGGACCGAGCCGGACCCCGCTCGGCTCGCGGAGCGGCTGGACGCGGCGCTCACCGCCCGGCCGGGCGACGACGGGCGGTTCGCCACCGCGCTGCTGCTGGACGTCCCGGCCGGCCGGGAGCCGGTCCGGGTGGTGAACTGCGGCCATCCGCCCCCGCTGCTGCGCCGCGCGGGCCGGGTCGCCGAGCTGGCGCCGCCCGTCCCCGCGCCACCGCTGGGCCTGCGCGAGCTGACCGGCGAGGACTACGCGGCGAGCCGCTTCGACCCGGGCCCGGGCGATCTGCTCCTGCTGCACACCGACGGGGTGTCCGAGGCCCGGGACGCCCGGGGCTGCTTCTACCCGCTGGCGGAACGGCTGCCCGGACTGCACGGCGGCAGCCCGGCCGACCTGCTGGACGCGGTGCTGGCGGACGTCCGGGGCTGGGTCGGCGAGCCCGGGCTGGCCGACGACGCGGCACTGCTGGCGCTGCGCTGGGACCACTGACGGGGCTGCCGGGGCGGCTGTGCCGGAGGACGCGGGCGCGATTGTCAGTGCCGTGTGCAACGCTTCACACACGGTCGACGAACGGTCGGCCGGGGTGCGGACTACGAGGGGAGCGTGCCATGACTGCCGAGGTGAGCGGGTCGTTCGAGGTGACGGCGTTCGAGCCGGGCGAGACGGAGGAGCACGAGGGCGGCACCGCCTTCGGGCGGGTCCGGATCACCAAGACGTTCACGGGCGGGCTGAGCGGCCGCAGCGAGGTGCGGATGCTGTCCGTCGGCGGCACGTCGGGCGGGCCGGCCTCGTACGTCGCGGTGGAGCACGTGACCGGCGAACTGGACGGGAAGGCGGGCTCGTTCGTGCTCCAGCACGCGGCCTGGGACACCAGCGGGGTGACGATACGCGTGGTGCCGGGCACGGGGGCGGGCGAGCTGGCCGGGATCACCGGCGAGTTCCGGCTGGCCGTCGACGAGTCCGGCGCCCACACCTACGTGCTGGCCTACCAGCTGGGCTGACGCCCGCTGCGCCCCCGACGACGGGCGCGGCGCAGCGGGCGGGGTCCGGTCGCCCCTTCGGTCGGTCAGTCGGTCGGTCCATCCGTCCGTCCGTCCGTCACAGGATGGGCTGGGTCGCCTCCAGGCGCTGGACGGCGGTCCGGACGGCCGCCGTGAAGCTCCAGAAGAGCGGCAGGGTGTTGGCCGCCCGGTCGGCCCGGGTGTTCTTGCCCGGGGCGAACATCGCGGCCCGCAGCTCGGTGGTCATCTCCAGCTGGGCGCCCATGCCGAGCATGCTGCGGTTGCAGATGTTCTCCGGGGAGATGCCGGCGATCTCCTCCTCACCGGAGGCCGTCACGGCCCGGATGCCCGCCGCGGCGAACTCCTCCATCAGGTACTGGCGGAGGGTGGAGTTCAGGCCGCCGACCAGCACGGCCTGGGCGCCCGCCTCCAGGCCGGCCTGGGCGGTGGTGCAGCCGTGCAGCGAGAGCACGTTGAGGCTGCCGGCGCACATCGCCCGGACCACGGTGTCGTCGCAGTGGGTCGAGGTGACGTGCAGCGCGCTGTTGTTGGAGGACCGCAGGCCCTCGAACATCCAGAAGTCGCGCACCGGGCCGGCGGCCGGGGTCGGGGCGAGGTCCGCGGGGTGGTAGCCGGCGATGGCGAGGCACAGTTCGGAGGTGCCGCCCTCGATGCCGCCGCCGTGCGGGGCGATGACGGTGGTCCGGATGAACGCCGTGCGGTCCTGCGGGCTCTGGTCGTCGATCAGGTGGCGGCGGTAGCGGCGGCCGTAGTCGACGCCTTCGACCAGGGCCGGGTTGGCGTACAGCGCGGTGTTGGAGGGGTAGAGGTCGGCGGCGCTCGCGGGGGTGCTGCCCACGGCGGCGCCGAGGGTGCCGAGGGCAGGGGCCGCGGCGAGCGCGGCAAGCAGGGTACGACGGTTGATCACGGTCGGGATCATGGCAGGAGGTGAGCTATAGGTAAAGTCGAGGCAAAGTAAAGATCAAGTCTGCACCCTCGCACGGCGGGGTCGGACTGATCGTGTGACACCGGCCGGACGGACGCGCGCCGCACCGGCCGAGCGCGGCGACGCGCTGCCACGATGATGCGATCAGTGCACGATCGGTCTCGGAGGGTGGCGCATGCCCGGTCCAGCGACGACCCGCACGATTGCGGCTCACACGCCAGCGGCTCACACGGTCACGACTCGCACGGTGACGGCCCCTTGGGCGACGGCCCGTGCGACGGCGGCCCGAACGCCGGTCACGGTCGAGGAGGTGGTCGGCCGACTGCGGGAGATCGGGGCGGCCCTGCCACTGTCCGACGGGGTGGCGGTGTTCAACCGGCTCTACCTCACCGTGACCGAGGCGGTCCGCGACCGGCTCGCGGACGGGTACTCGACCGACGGCGGGCACTCCGCCGACGGCGACCGCTCCACCGACGGCGGGTACTTCGCCGACCCGCCGGCGATGGCCGAGCTGGACGCGGTGTTCGCCGGACGGTACCTGCTAGCCGTGGCCGCCGACGCGGCCGGGCAGCAGCCGCCCGCCTGTTGGCGACCGCTGTTCGCGCTGCGCGCCCACCCCGGCGTGCACCCGCTGCAGTTCGCGCTGGCCGGGATGAACGCCCACATCCAGCACGACCTGCCGCTGGCGGTGGTCGACCTCTGCCTCCGCCGGGGCTGCGGGCCGGCCGAGGTCGAGCAGGACTACCACCGGATCAACGGGGTGCTGGCCGAGGTGGAGTCGGTCGTACGGGAGCAGTTGCTGCCCGGGCCCGAACTGCCGGAGTACGCCAGGCCGCTCACCCACCTGCTCGGCACCTGGTCGGTCGAGACCGCCCGGGAGGGCGCCTGGTCGGCCGTCCAGGCGCTCTGGGAGCTGCGCGGGCTCCCGGCCGCCGCCCGGGCCTTCACCGCCGCCCTGGACGGCTCGGTCGGGCTGCTCGGCCACGCCCTGCTGCTCCCGCTGCTGCCGTACGACGGCTGCGCGGACGCCCCCGGAACGGGCGCGGCCGCCCGGCTCCCCGAAGCGAGGAGCCGGACGGCCGACGAGCAGGCGTGACGGGAGGCACCGGGTCCGGGCCCGGGTCCGGGTCCGACCTCGGCCCCGACGCCGCCGCTACCGCGATCAGGCCCAGCTGGAGTGCAGCGGCTTGCCCTCGGCGTAGCCGGCCGCGCTCTGGATACCCACGATCGCCTTCTCCTGGAACTCCTCCAGGCTGTTGGCGCCCGCGTAGGTGCAGGAGCTGCGCACGCCGGCCACGATCGAGTCGATCAGGTCCTCGACGCCCGGGCGGGCCGGGTCGACGAACATCCGGGAGTGCGAGATGCCCTCCTCGAACAGCGCCTTGCGGGCCCGGTCGTAGGAGGAGTCCTGGGCGGTGCGGTTGCTCACCGCACGGGCCGAGGCCATGCCGAAGCTCTCCTTGTACTGGCGGCCGTCGGCGGCGGTCTGCAGGTCGCCCGGGGACTCGTAGGTGCCGGCGAACCAGGAGCCGATCATCACGTTGGAGGCGCCGGCGGCGAGCGCCATGGCGACGTCGCGCGGGTGGCGCACGCCACCGTCGGCCCAGACGTGCTTGCCGAGCCGGCGGGCCTCGGCGGCGCACTCCAGCACGGCGGAGAACTGCGGGCGGCCGACGCCGGTCATCATCCGGGTGGTGCACATGGCGCCCGGGCCGACACCGACCTTGAGGATGTCCGCGCCGGCCTCGACCAGGTCGCGGACACCGGCGGCGGAGACCACGTTGCCGGCCACGATCGGGATCTGCGGGTCCAGGCCGCGCACCGCGCGCAGCGCGCTGATCATGCTCTCCTGGTGGCCGTGCGCGGTGTCGACCACCAGCACGTCCGCCCCGGCGTCGATCAGCGCCTTGGCCTTGCCCGCGACGTCGCCGTTGATGCCGACGGTGGCGGCGATCCGCAGCTTGCCGTTCGCGTCCACGGCCGGGGTGTAGAGGGTGGCGCGCAGCGCGCCCTTGCGGGTGAGCAGGCCGACCAGCTTGCCCTCGCGGTCGACGACCGGGGCGAGCTTGCGGTGCGCCTCGGTGAGCTTGTCGAAGGCCTCGCGCGGGGCGATGTCCTCGTCCAGCAGCAGCAGTTCGCGGGACATGATGTCGGCGAGGCTGGTGAAGCGGTCCACGCCCTGGCAGTCGGACTCGGTGACGACGCCGACCGGCTTGCCGTCCTCGACCACGACGAGGGCGCCGTGGGCGCGCTTGGGCAGCAGCGAGAGCGCCTCGGCGACGGTGGCGCCGGGGGCCAGGGTGATCGGGGTGTCGACCACCAGGTGGCGCTGCTTGACCCAGGAGATGACCTCGGCGATGACCTCGGTGGGGATGTCCTGCGGGATGGCCACCAGGCCGCCGCGGCGGGCGACGGTCTCGGCCATCCGGCGGCCGGCGATGGCGGTCATGTTGGCGACCACCAGCGGGATGGTGGTGCCGGTGCCGTCGTTCGAGGAGAGGTCGACACCCTGCCGGGAGCCCACGGCGGAACGGCTGGGGACCATGAAGACGTCGTCGTACGTCAGGTCGTACGAGGGCTTGAGGTCGTTCAGGAAACGCATGAATGGGCTCTCTGGCTGGGAGAAATTACACCTCGGGTGCGGTTGCGGCGATGCCGCCGGAGCGCACTCGGGCGCCCGGCACCCAGCATTCGATTCTCCGTGAGGGCGGGGGCAAATGCCAGTTCGAGCGGCATTGCTGGGGATGTGCACAAACCATGATCAGTGCTCCGCGCGTAGACATGGATGATCCTCCAAAGACGCCCCCCGCCGGTTCCGGGCCCGGCCCCGCCTGCCGGGTCCACCCCGGCCCCCACCTCCGGCTTTCGCTCCGGCCCCCGCCGCTCCCGTAGCATTCACGCGGTACGCGGTAACAGCGGGGCGAGCGGGAAAGCGGCAGCACGGGTGAGCATCGAGCAGACGGACATCGAGCGGGGCCGAGACGTGGAGGAGGGCGAGCAGGAGATCGACTACGGTCCCGGCCTCGACCCCGAGCGCCTGAAGCTCTGCCTGGACGTGCTCGCCGAGCTCGACCGGTTGCACGTCGACCACCCGGACGCGATCACCGTCCGGCAGGCCGTGGGCGGCATATTCCGCACCCTCAAGCAGCGCCGCCGCCAGGAGACCCGGGCCCGCAAGACGGCCAACGACCGCGAGGTCACCGCCCGCACGGCCACCGGCGCGCCGACCCGGATCGACGACGAGACGGCCGGTGCCTTCGGTCTGACCACCGTCACCACCACCGAGATCGCCGGCATCCTGGAGCGCCCGCGCTCCTGCTACACCTGCAAGACCCGGTACGTCGAGGTCGACGCCTTCTACCACAACCTGTGCCAGAAGTGCGCGGCGCTGAACCGGTCCCGCCGGGACGCCCGGGCCGACCTCACCGGCAAGCGCGCGCTGCTGACCGGCGGCCGGGCCAAGATCGGGATGTACATCGCGCTGATGCTGCTGCGCGACGGCGCCCACACCACCATCACCACCCGCTTCCCCAACGACGCGATCCGCCGCTTCACGGCGATGCCGGACAGCGCCGAGTGGATCCACCGCCTCAAGATCATCGGCATCGACCTGCGCGACCCGGCCCAGGTGATGGCCCTGGCCGACGAGGTCGCCGCCGACGGTCCGCTGGACATCCTGATCAACAACGCCGCGCAGACCGTGCGTCGGCCGGCCGAGTCCTACCGCGAGCTGGTCAACGCCGAGTCCGCCCCGCTGCCGGCCGGCGAACTGCCCCAGGCCACCACGATCGGCCGGTTCAACAGCGGCAGCGTCGACCTGCCCGCCCTCCCCCACCAGCCGAGCGACGGCGGGCAGCGACTGGCCGCCGAGGACGTCACCTCGCTCGCCCTGGTCACCGGCTCCGCGACCCCGGCCCGGATCGAGGCCGGCACCGCGATCGACGCCGGCGGCCTGGTGCCCGACCTCGCACCGACCAACAGCTGGGTGCAGACCGTCAGCGAGGTCGGTCCGGTCGAGCTGCTGGAGGTCCAACTCTGCAACTCCACCGCGCCGTTCATCCTGATCAGCCGGCTGCGCCCGGCGATGGCCGCCTCCGCGTCCCGCCGCAAGTACGTGGTCAACGTCTCCGCGATGGAGGGCGTGTTCCAGCGCGGCTACAAGGGCGCCGGCCACCCGCACACCAACATGGCCAAGGCCGCGCTCAACATGCTCACCCGCACCAGCGCGCAGGAGATGTTCGAGTCCGACGGCATCCTGATGACCGCCGTCGACACCGGCTGGATCACCGACGAGCGGCCGCACCCGGACAAGATGCGGCTCGCCGACGAGGGCTTCCACGCCCCGCTCGACCTGGTCGACGGCGCGGCCCGGGTGTACGACCCGATCGTCCGCGGCGAGGCCGGCGAGGATCTGTACGGCTGCTTCCTCAAGGACTACGAGCGCGGCAACTGGTAGCCGTCCGGCCGACCGGTGACCACCCCAAGGAGAGCCCGAGTTGAGCACCGCACCGACCGCGCCGCTGCTCGGCGCCGGGATCATCGTGCCCACCGGGGACGGCCGGGTGCTGATCGGCCGCCGGATCACCGCCGGCGAGCCGCCGACCTGGAGCCTGCCCGGCGGCAAGGTCGACCCGGGCGAGTCCTTCGAGCGGACCGCGGCCCGCGAACTCGCCGAGGAGACCGGCATCGTGCTGCCGGCCGAGCGGATGCGGGTGCTCGCCCTGCACCTGGACCACGAGCTCGGCCGGCCCCGGCTGACCGCCGCGGTGCTGGCTCCGCCGAGCCTGGCCGAGGCGCTGGTCACCGAGCCGCACACCTGCGCCGGCTGGGAGCGCTTCGCGGTGGACGCGCTGCCCGAGCCGATGTTCTACCCGTCCGGGCTGGTGCTCGGCAGCTGGCTGGACGGGCTGGACGTGGCCCGGCGGGACGGGACGCGCAGCTACCCCGTCGCCCGCTGATCCGCAGCACCGACGGATCCACGGGCGACGGGGCCGCCTGCTCCGGCCCGACGCCGTCAGCCGTTGCGCGCCGCCTCCGGCCCGGTGATCCGCCGCAGCAGCGGCAGGGTCGAGGCGATGATCCCCAACGAGGCGGCCAGCCCGAAGCCGGTCAGGCCGTAGTACGCCAGACCCGGTGAGACCAGGTCGTACTTCATCTGCGACGCGAGGAACATCGCCGCCGCGGCGAAGCCGGTCCCGATCGCGAGCGCCGACACCACCAGCAGCGGCAGCGCGCTCTCCAGCCCGACCACCCGGTGCAGCAGCCGCAGCGGTGCGCCGGTCAGCCGCAGGATCGCGAACGGCCTGCGGCGGTCGGACAGTCCGGCCACCACGCTGACCGCGAGGCTGCACCCGGCGATCGGCAGGGTGGTCAGCAGCACCGCGTCCGCCAGCTGCCGCCAGCCCTGGAGCTTCCGCTGCCCCTCGGAGGACCAGTCCTCGGCCAACCGCGGTTCGTAGGTCGGGAGTTCACGCATGAACAGGGTCCGCAGCTGCTCCTTGGCCGCCGCGGAGCCGTCGGTGGTCGCGTAGAGCATCCGCACCGGGAGCCCGGCCACCTCCGCCGCGGAGACCGGTGCGGCGGGCCACTCGTGCTGGGAGGCGTCCAGCAGGTCGACGAACTGGAACTGGTCGACCGCCGCGACGGCCGCCCCCGGGGCGCAGTGGCCGACCACCGGGATCTGTGCGAGTTCCGAGCAGATCACCAGGCTGGGCACCACCGGACGCGGGCCCTGCTGGTACGCCCCGACCTCGGCCGGGTTGTCGTGGACCAGCGCGATCCCCTGGAAGCCGGGCACGGCACGGGCCCGGGCCAGCACCCGGTCGGGCACCGAGGGCAGCGCGGCCGCCTCCTCCCGGTTGCCGAACGGGGTGGCCACGATCGCCTTGCGCACCGAGGGCGCGCCGTCCAGCGCGCCCTGGTTGGCGTCGATGGTGCTCATGATGGCGAGGGTCCCGGTGGTCACGAACAGCGCCAGCACCAGGCCGGCGACCGAGCGGAAGCCCGCCCGCGGGTCGTCCGAGAGGCGGCGCATCGCGATCAGCGAGGCCGGCCGGCTGGTCCGCCTGGCGACCGCCCGGGCGGTCGCCAGGGTGAGCCACGGACCGGCGACCACCAGGCCGAGCATGACCAGCACGAAGCCGCTCAGATAGGCCAGGGACTGCGCGTTCGTGGTCTTCGGGTGGTTGCCGACGAAGTAGCCGAGTTCGGCCAGGCCCGCCACCAGCGGGGTCAACCGCCAGGGGCTCGGCGGCTTCGGGGTGACCCGGCGGGAGACCCCGAGCGGGGAGATGGTGACCCGGCGCAGCGCGAACCGGGCGGCCAGCGCGGCCGCCAGCGGCACCCCCAGCACCACCCCGGCGACCTGCGGCAGGGTCAGGCCGAGGTCGGCGGCGAAGAACCGGTCGCCGGTGAACGGGACGTCGGCGACCAGCGGCTTCAGCGCGGCGTACAGGCCGAGGCCGCCGACCGTGCCGATCACCGCGGCCACCGTGGACTCCACCGCCGAGATCAGCGACACCTGACCGGGCGTCGCCCCCACCAGGCGCATCGCGGCGTAGCGCTGCTCCCGGGTGGCGGCGGAGAGCCGGGTCGCGGTGCCGATGAAGATCAGCACCGGGAAGATCAGCGCTGCGGCCACCACGGTGACCACCAGGAGCAGGGCGTCCCCGTGCACGCCCGCGCCGTAGCAGTCGGCCGAGCAGTCGGCGGGCAGCGCGGTGGCGATGCTGGTGACGGTGTGCGCCCTCGGCAGCGCCTCGACCTCGTCGGCGGTGCGCCCGACGACCACCGCGAGGGTGTCCGGGGAGGGCAGCGCGTCGTCGCCGAGGGTGCCGGCCAGCCGGCCCGGGAAGCGGTCGCCGAGTTCGACGGCCGGGGTGTCGCGCAGCAGTTTCTCCAGCGCGGGCGAGGCGTAGTACTCGCCGGGCGCGGGCAGTCGGCTCAGGCCGGGCACCGACGGCGCGGCGGGGCCGGTCGGGGCGAGGTCGACCCGGAAGATCCGCTTGCCCCGGTAGTAGTCGCCGCGGGCGCCCCACCAGAGCGGGTCCGCCGAGGTGGCGGCCGTCGCGCCCTGGACGCCGGTGTTCATCCAGTTCTGCCGCTCATTGGCGCGGTCGATCGCGTTCATGCCGGAGAAGGTGGACAGCAGCAGCCCGACCCCGATCGCGACGGCCGCCGCGATCATCAGCAACCGGGCCACCGCCTCCCGGCCGCCGCTGACGGCCAGTCGGAGCGAGAAGGCGATCACGGGGCCACCGATCCGGTGGAGAGGGTACGGGCCAGGCCGTCGCGGACGATCGCCTCGCGGTCGGCGTAGGCGGCGACCCTCGGCTCGTGGGTGACCAGGATGACGGTGGTGCCCTGCTCCCGGGCCGAACCGACCATCAGCTCCATCACCTGCTCGCCGGTCAGCGAGTCCAGCGCGCCGGTCGGCTCGTCGGCGAACAGCACCCGCGGCCGGGCCACCAACCCCCGCGCCAGTGCGACCCGTTGGGCCTGGCCGCCGGACAACTCGCCGGAGCGGCGCTGCTCCAGGCCGTCCAGGCCGAGCCGGGCGAACCAGGGCCGGGCCTGGGCGAGCGCGGCTCCCCGGCGCACGCCGTTCAGCAGCAGCGGCAGGGCCACGTTCTCCTCGGCGGTCAACTCCGGTACCAGCTGGCCGAACTGGAACACGAAGCCGAAGCTGTCGCGGCGCAGGGCGCTGCGCCGGGCCTCGCTCATGGTGTCCAGGCGCTGCCCGTCGAACAGCACCTCGCCCGCGTCGGGCACCAGGATGCCGGCCAGGCAGTGGAGTAACGTCGACTTGCCCGAGCCGCTGGGGCCCATCACGGCGAGCACCTCGCCGGCCCGGACGGACAGGCTCGCCCCGCGCAGCGCGGGCGTCTCGCCGAAGGCGAGCGCGAGGTCCCGGGCCTCGATCACGGCGGTCATGCGCGCACCTCCGCGGCCAGCGCGTCGAGCCGGGCGACGGTCAGGTCGATCCAGCGCAGGTCGGCCTCCAGGTGGAACAGGCCGTGGTCGGCGAGCAGGGCGTCCACCAGCGGTCCGGAGCGGCGCAGTTCGGTGAGTTCGCGCATCCGGCGCAGGTGGGCGGAGCGCTGGGTGTCGAGGTAGAGCTCGGCGTCGCGGCCGAGCATCAGGGCCAGCACCACCTTGCTGAACAGCACGGACTGCAGATTGGGTTCGGGGGCGACCGGCTCCTGGAGCCAGGTCTCGAACTCGGTGGCCCCGGTCTCGGTGATGACGTAGCGCTTGCGCTCGGGCCCGTCCCCCGGCTCGGCCTCACCGGCCATCACCTTGCCGTCGCGGGCCAGTCGGCCGAGGGTCGCGTAGACCTGGCCGTACGGGAGGGGCTTGCCCCGGCCGAAGTAGGAGTCGTAGTCGCGCTTGAGGTCGTAGCCGTGGCTCGGCTCCCGCTCCAGCAGTCCGAGGAGGGTCAAAGGAACACTCATGGGGAGGACCATACACCAGGGATATACACCGAGTGTATAGCTGGGAAGAATACCGCCCTGACCTGGCGAAACGTCAACTTCCGGCGGTGGACGGGCAGGAGGCGGCCCCACGACCGCCCCCTGCTCCGCACCGCGGCCCGGCACCCCCACGGTCAACCGGGCCGGAGCCGCGCCCGGGCACGGGGGACGCGGCCGGACCCCAGCCTGCCGGAGCCGGGGCCCGCCGCCGAGGGCCGAACGTCCCGGGTGGTCAGGAGCGTCGGCACCACGAGCGCGCACCGCATCTTGTGCGAGGGGGCCGGTCGGGTGGAGATTGGGTGACGAAACCCCGTACGCGCCCGCGTCCTTGAGGAGTCCTCAGCGTGTCCAGCCCACCCCGCCCGGCCCGGCCCGCGTCGCTCCCGCGGCGAACCGGCCGTCAGCTGCGGCGGGCCTTCGGTGCCCGGCACGAACCGTTGGCCCGCCCCCTCGACCGGTCCCGCGCCCGCGCCTGGCTGCTCGCCGTGGTCGGGGGCCTGCTGACCGCCGCCCTCTCGGTCGGCGGCGCGCTGCTGCTCTACCGCGCCACCGCACCCCGGGCCGACGCCGACCGGGCCCGGCTGCACCGGATCGAGGCCGTGGTCACCAACACCACCGACCACTCCGCCGCCGCCGGCCGGCTCGCCTCCGGCGGTTACGGCAACCGGACCGATGTCGCGGCCTCCTGGAGCTACCCCGGGCACACCCGGCACTCCGGCCTGGTGGACGCCCCGCGCTCGGCCGTGGCCGGTGCCGCCGTCCAGATCTGGGTCGACCCGGACGGCAACGCCACCGCTCCCCCGGTCGAGCGCGCGGCCCTCGCCGTCTCGGCCGCCTGCACCGGCACCGGCGCCCTGCTCGTGCTGTCCGCCCTCCTGGTCCTCGCCCTGCGACTGCGGCTGCACGCCCTCGACCGGCGGGCCGAGGCCGACTGGACCTCCGGTTGGGCCCGGCTGGAACCGCACTGGAGCGGCCGCGCCGGGCACCGCCGGGAGGAGTGACCGCGACAAGATCCGCCGGACAGGGCCTAGCGGCGTTGCGTCCAGGCCGGTGCCGGGACGGGCCTGGCGGCGCGGTGGGTGAGGGCGGCGACGGCGATCAGCAGCACCAGGGCCAGCGCCAGCGCGGCGGGCACGTTCGCGTGCAGCACCAGCGCGGCACCGAGCAGGGCCCCGGCGAACATCCAGGCCGCCGAGGCGAGCCGGCGCGGGCCGGTGCGGTCCGCGGCGAGGGCGGTGAGGGTCATGGTGAGCACGGTGGTGGTGAGGTCGGGGACCTTGAGCGCGCGGACCACCGCGTTCTGCCCGCCCATCGCGAGGGCGAGCAGGCCGATCAGGGTGTAGCGGGCGGGTGCGGAGGTGTGGCCGACCGCCGCCGCCAGCACGGTGCCCGCGGCGACGAGTACCGCCTGGGCGGCGACGGCGGCGGTCAGCAGGTGCCCCCGGTGCCCGGGCAGGTGCCGGACAAGGTGGCCGCCGGCCAGCGCGCCGAGCAGGAAGGCCGCGAGGGCCGCCAGTGAGGCGGTGGCGGACAGGCCGGGGGCACCGGCCAGGGCGAAGCCGAGGAACACCACGTTGCCGGTCATGTTGGCGACGAAGACGTGCCCGAGCTCCAGGTAGCTGACCGCGTCCACCACCCCGGTGACCAGGGTCAGCACCAGCAGCATCGGGACCAGCGGTCCGTGGTCCGGATCGACTTTCGGCATCGGGCCTCCCGGAGGTTCGTGTGACGGTCCCTCCGTTCTACCTCCTCGGGCCCTCGGGACCCCGCCGACAGCAGCGCTCGCCGGCAGGAGTACGCCTACGCCATCGCCGGGTTGCCGTGGTCGTCGTCCTCCGCGTCCAGGTGCCAGTGCAGGTCCCGGACGCCCGGCTCCAGCGACAGCCGGGTGACGACCTGCTCCAGCGCCGGGGTCACCTGGCCGCTGATGGCGACGGTGGCCCGCAGGCTGGTGGCGTCGCCCTGCTCGGTGCGGCGGGCGCGCAGGCCGGTGGGCGAGAGGCCGGAGCCGGCCAGGGCCTGGAGCAGCAGGGCGCGGATGTGGGTCTCGGACTTGCGGTCGCACTCCAGGTGGACGGTGGCCCGGCTGGTGGAGTCCGGGTCGCTGCCGGCCTGCGGGGCCCGGTCGAGCAGTCGGCCGGCCGGGCGCAGCACGACGTGGACGGCGAGCACGGCGAGCGTGCCCATGGCCGCCAGTTCCAGCTTGCCGGAGGCGGCGAGCACTCCGACGGCGGCCGAACACCACAGCGTGGCGGCGGTGTTGAGGCCGCGGACGCCGGCGCCGTCGCGCAGGATGACGCCACCGCCGAGGAAGCCGATGCCGGAGACGACGTAGGAGGCGACCCGGGTGGGGCTGCCGGTGTCGCCGACCGCCTCGCTGTACAGCACGAACAGGGTGGCGCCGGCCGCCACCAGGGCGTTGGTGCGCAGGCCGGCCATCCGGGCCCGCCACTGGCGCTCGACGCCGATCAGCGCGCCGCAGGCGACGCCGGTGGCGAGCCGGACCAGGAACTCGACGGTGGTCAGGGTGTGCACGACGGCACCTCCTTCACGGGGAAACGGACACGGAAAGGGAACGGACGGGCGGTGAGCCGCTGCCCACCGCCCGTCCGTACGGGAGTCGCTCGGCGACTCAGTGGTTCAGCGCGGTCTGGACGACCTTGATGATGACCATGATCATCGCGATCAGCAGGTAGGCGCGCAGGGCGCCCATGCCGACCTTGCGGGCGGTGGACATGACCGGCCGCTCCAGGGTCTCCAGCGGGGGCATCCGCCAGTTCTCCCGGTCGGTGCGGTCGATCGGGTCCTCCTTGGTGCCGGTGCGGCCGGCCACGAAGAAGTACCCGGCGACCAGCACGCCCGCCACACCGCAACCGGTCATGATCCACAGGATCGCGTCCGAGCTGATGTCCGGCCAGACCACGGCGGCGGTCAGGATCAGCGACAGCATCACCAGCACGCCGACCACCGCGGAGGTGAAGGCGTTGGTCTTGGGACCGTTGCGCCAGGGGCCGAGCACGGCCTTGTCGTTGCAGAGCAGCAGCAGGAAGACGGTGGCGGAGGGCAGCAGCACACCGGCCAGCACCTGGACGAACTGGGTCATCAGACCCTGGAGGTAGTCGGTGGACAGCAGGGTGATCGCCGCGGCGACCACCACCAGGCCCGCGTAGACCGCGTAGAAGCCCTTGGCGCCCTTGACCCCGCGGTGCAGCGAGTGCTTGATGCCGAAGACGTCGCCGATGGCGTAGGCGGTGGAGAGCGAGACCGCGAAGGCGCCGATGATCGAGGCGTCCAGCAGGGCGATCGCGAACAGCACGCCCACCAGGTGGCCGGCCTTGTCCTCCAGGCCCTTGGCCACGGCGGCCGCGTCGGAGAACTGGCCGAAGCCGTCGGTGCCCGCGAAGGCCGCGGCGGTGAAGCCGATCATCGCGGCGGCGCCGATGATCACGATGGCGATGCCGATCCACAGGTCGACCTTCTCGTACTTCATGAAACGCGGGGTGATCCGCTTGTCGATGACGTACGACTGCTGGAAGAACAGCTGCCACGGGGCGACGGTGGTGCCGACGATCGAGACGATGACCAGCATCACGGCGGCGAGCTGGCCGGAGCCGCCCGGCATCTGCGGGACCACGAAGTCGTGGGCCATCTGCGAGGTCTTCGGGTGGACCATGAAGTAGATCGGCACCAGCAGCAGCGAGCCGACGCAGAGCGCGATGGCGACCCGCTCGAAGCGCTGGAAGGAGCCGGTGAAGGCCGAGGCGATGATGATCGCCGCCGCCAGGATGACGGAGGCGACCTTCGGCAGGCCGAGGTACCCGGCCGCGAGTGTCACGCCGATGAACTCGGTGACCAGGGTGAGGGCGTTCAGCAGGAAGAGGTCGATGACGCTGAAGGCGCCCCAGAACTTGCCGAAGCGCTCCAGGATCAGCCGGGCGTGGCCGACGCCGGTGACGGCGCCCAGGCGCAGCACCATCTCCTGGTTGACGTACAGCACCGGGATCAGCAGGGCCAGCGTCCACAGCAGCTGGGTGCCGTAGTTCTGGCCGGCCTGGCCGTAGGTGGAGAAGGCGCCGGCGTCGTTGTCGCCGACCATCACGATCAGGCCGGGGCCGACGATCGCCAGCAGGGTCTTGAGCCGGGCGGAGAGTCCGCGGGGGGCGGAGTCGTCGAGCTTGATGGTGCCGAGCGCGCCCTTGATGTCGCCCACGTGGGCGTCGTCGAGGACGGCGGAGCGGGTCGCGGCGGGAGCGGCGGGAACCTTCGGGTCCAGCATCACGTTGGTCATGGCGGGGCCTCCCTGCCCCCTTCCTGGAGGGGGCGACAGGGGGCACGCAGCAGCGATCCTCCCTGCGGGCGCATGTGGACGCACACGACGTCCGCTCCGTACGGCGACGCTGAGCGGCGGCGGCCGTGCGGGCATGACGGTGCGTCAGGCGGCTTGCGTCGGGGCATGGTTGAGCGCACGACGAAGGCCTGGGTGAACGCGCAGGGAAGGTTGTTACCGCGTGCCGGAGGTGTTCGAGAGCATGCGGGGGTAGGGGCTACTGTGGCCCGGACTATCACAGTCCATGTCTCTCGCCTCCTCCCGGTCGGGGGCGCACCGTCTGTGCGCCGCATCACGACACGGCAAGGAGCACACCGGTCGCAGGAGACCGGTCCACCCCAACTCGTCAGAGCTTTGGCACTCCACGGCGTGTCCAGCCGGATCGGCCGGAAGCCACTTGGGGTCAACCCTTAACTCGGGAAGACCTGTCCTGAACCTGGGCGTCTCTCGACGTCGTCGGGTCAGTGGCCTGTGTCCGTGAAGACGCCTCACCGAACGAGGTGCCTTTTCAAACCTCGAAAAGCATAGCCCCGGCGCGGCCGCCCCATGTCACCTTTTCGGCTGATCGTCGACACCTTTGTAGAACCTTGACCGAATCCGGGACGGCTTGTGCATCCCCTGGCGGCATATATAGTTCACCGACATATGCAGCTGAACAGCTCACGAGGGGGAACTGTGTCCCACATCGATCCGAGCCGGCCCGCGCCCGTCCTGCAGCTGGCCGGGGTCTCCCGGGTGCACGGCCGCGGCGCCGCCGAGGTGAACGCCCTGCGCGGGGTCGACCTGACCGTCCACGCGGGCGAGTTCGTCGCCGTGATGGGCCCGTCCGGCTCCGGCAAGTCGACCCTGCTCACCCTGGCCGGCGGGCTGGACCTGCCCAGCGAGGGCCAGGTGCTGGTCGAGGGCGTCGCGCTCGGCGGCCTCGGCAAGGGCAAGCTCGCCGACCTGCGGCGACGCTCCGTCGGGTACGTCTTCCAGGACTACAACCTGATCCCGGCGCTCACCGCCGCCGAGAACATCGCCCTGCCGCGCGAGCTCGACGGCGTCTCCGGCCGCACCGCCCGCCGCGAGGCCCTCGCCGCCCTGGAGGAGCTCGGCATCGGTGAGCTCGCCGACCGCTTCCCCGACGACATGTCCGGTGGCCAGCAGCAGCGCGTCGCCATCGCCCGCGCCCTGATCGGCGAGCGCCGACTCGTCCTCGCCGACGAACCCACCGGCGCGCTCGACTCCGCCACCGGCGACGCCGTGCTCGCCGTGCTGCGCGCCCGCTGCGACGCCGGGGCGGCCGCCATGATGGTCACCCACGAGGCCGCGCACGCCAGTTGGGCGGACCGGGTGATCCACCTGCGGGACGGCGCGGTCGCCTCGGAGAGCGTCGGACGCCGCTCCGGCGGCTGCCCGGCCGCCGTCCACCGGCCCAACCACCTGGACGGGGCGGCCCGATGAGGATCGGAGCGTGGAAGGTCGCGCTGCGGATCGCCCGGCGCGACGCGCTGCGGGCCAAGGGGCGCAGCGCCCTGATCCTGGCCATGATCGCGCTGCCCGTCCTCGGGGTCACCGGCGCCGACGTGGTCCACCGCAGCGGGCAGCTGACCCCGGGCGAACGGGTCGAGCGGGTGGTCGGCCGCGCGGACGCCCTGGTCACCGCGCTCAGCCCGGGCCAGACCGTCGAACAGGCCCCGGTCGCCGAGGACGGTGCCTTCGTCGCCCAGCCCCGGCCCGGACAGCAGCCCACGCCCGAGCAGCTGAAGGGCGCGAGCACCGATCCGGCCACCCTGGTCGGCTCGCTGCTGCCGCCCGGCAGCACGCTCACCCCGGTCCGGAGCGGACCGGAGACCGGCGCGACCTCGCCCGAGGGACTGGTCCGCACCCTCACCACCGAGGCCGACCTCGGCGACCCGGTCTGGCACGGCCGGCTGAACCTGGTCAAGGGCCGCGCCCCCGGCGCCCCGCACGAACTGGCCGCCACCCAGGCCTTCCTGGACCACTCCGGGCTCCCGCTCGGCGGCACCACCACCGTCCAGGGGCTGGAGCGCACCACCTTCACCATCACCGGTGTGGTGGAGCACCCGGACGACCTCGGCAAGGTCGAACTCGTCGCCAGGCCGGGCGAGTTGCTCGACCAGCTGGCCGCCGCCGCGGACCCCGCGGACCCCGGCGCCAAGCAGGCCCAGGGCGGGCACGGATCCTGGCTGGTGCACCTGCCGGGCGGGGTCGCCCTCGACTGGGCCCGGGTCCAGCTGTTCAACGCCCACGGCTACACCCTCACCGCGCGCTCGGTCGCGCTCGACCCGCCGGCGGAGCGGGCTGTCCCCTACTACCGGGACTCCACCGTCTTCCACGACCCCGCCGACGGCAACAGCACCAAGGTCGTGGTCGCCACCGTGACCGGGATGGGCCTGCTGGAGGTCGCCCTGCTCGCCGGGCCCGCCTTCGCGGTCGGCGCCCGCCGCTCCCGCCGCCAGCTCGCCCTGCTCGGCGCCGCGGGCGGCCGGCGCGGCCACATCGGCGCGGTGGTGCTCGGCGGCGGGCTGGTGCTCGGCCTGGCCGGGGCAGCCGTCGGCGTGGTCGCCGGCACCGCCGTGGTCGCCGTGCTCCAGCCGGTGGTCGAGGAGGTCGGCGGCGCGCGCTTCGGACACTTCGCCCTTCCCCCGCTGGACCTGCTGGCCATCGCCGGGGTCGGCCTGTGCACCGCCCTGCTCGCCGCCGCGCTGCCGGCCTGGCAGGCCGCCCGGCGCAGCGTCACCGCCGGGCTCACCGGGCGGGACACCGTCCGGGCGCCCAGCCGCCTGGTCACCGTGGCCGGCGTGGTGCTGATCCTCGGCGGCGGCGCGATCGCGATGTACGGCGCCGGCGCGGTGAGCCACGGGCGCACCGTGGTCAGTACCTACGACGCCCGCACGCTGATCGTGCTCGGCGGCTCGGTCGCCGCCGAACTCGGGCTGCTGGCCTGCACCCCGGTGCTGGTCGCGCTGTTCGGCCGGTTCGCCGGACGGCTGCCGCTCGGCCCCCGGCTGGCGCTGCGGGACTCCGCCCGCAACCGCTCGCGCACCGCGCCCGCCGTCGCCGCGGTGATGGCCGCGGTCGCCGGGGCGGTCGCCATCGGGGTGTACAGCACCAGCACCGACGCCGAGAACCGGCGTGACTACCGGCCGCAAGCTCCTTACGGCGCCGTGCAGTTGACCAGCCACCGGGACGGTCCGCAGGCCGCCGAGCTGCCGGCCGCGGTGGAGCAGGAGCTGACCGGGCTCGGCCAGCGCGCCGACATCGGCCAGGTGGTCTACAAGTTCTGCGACAACTGCTCCAGCGCCGTCCAGCTCAAGGGCCCGGTCGACTGGCACACGCTCAGCGCACCGCCGCACCTGGCCACCGGCGACGCCACCCTGCTGCACAACCTGTTCGACCTCCGCGATCCGGCGGCCGAACAGGCGCTGGCCGCCGGGAAGTTGCTGGTCTTCGACCGCACCCTGGTCGGCGCCGACGGCAAGGCCGTGCTGATGCTGCGCGGGGGCGGCGGCGCGCCGCTGCAGCCCGGGCAGATCCCCAAGCCCGACCTCCAGGAGGTCCCGGTGGACGCGGTGCTGGTCGACAACCCGAACGCCGCCCGCTTCGCCCAGGGGCTGATGCCCGCCTCCGCGCTGGCCAAGCTCGGTCTCGCCTCGGCGCCCCAGGGCGCGGTCTGGCGCCCGGCCACCCCGCCCGACCGCAAGGCGCAGCAGCGGGCCGCGGCCGTCGCCGCCCAGCTGGACCACTACTCCGAGCTGGACGTCGAGCGCGGCTACCAGTCCAAGGGCGACGCGCTCACCCTCGCGCTCAGCGGCTTCGCCGCGCTGGTGGTGCTCGGCGCCGCCGGGATCGCCACCGGACTCGCCGCCGCCGACTCCCGGCAGGACCAGGCCACCCTGGCCGCCGTCGGCGCCCCGCCGCGGATCCGCCGGACCATGGCGGGCCTCCAGTGCGGGCTGATCGCCCTGCTCGGGGCGCTGCTGGGGGCGGCCAACGGCTTCGTCCCGGCGGTCGGGCTGCTGAAGTCCCGGGCCAGCGGGTTCGGGTCGAAGCCGATGATCCTCAGCGCGCCGTGGGGGGAACTGCTGCTGGTGGTGCTGGTGCTGCCGGTGGTGGCGGGGCTGCTCGCGGCGCTGTTCACCCGCTCCAGGGTGCCGCTCGCGCGGCGGCTGTCCTGAGCGCCCACTCCGACCCGAGCACCTGCTCCGGTCACCGGGCGAGCACCTTCGACACCTGCTGAGCACGACCCGAGCACCACCCGGGCACCTCCCGGATCCCGTGGGCGCCCGTCTCCGTCACCCGGAGGCGGGCGCCCGGCGCTCGCCGTACCATGGGCCGCGTTCCAGCGGGCGAAGGGCGCCGGCGACCGGTTCGGTGAGGGAGACGAGGGCGGTGCTACGGGGTTTCGGCGATCTCGAGGCCGAGATCATGGACCGGCTCTGGTCCTGGGGCCGGCCGGCCACCGTGCGCGAGGTGGTCGACGACCTCCAGCGGCAGCGGGCGGTGGCGTACACCACCGTGACCACCGTCGCCGACATCCTGCACACCAAGGGCTGGCTGCGCCGGGACAAGGTCGGCCGCGCCTGGGTGTACGAGCCGACCTGCACCCGGGAGGCGTACACCGCCGAGCTGATGCACCAGGCGCTGGAGACCACCCCCGACCGGGCCGGCGCGCTGCTCCGGTTCGTCGACCGGATCAGCGGGGACGAGGCGTCCGCACTGCTCGCCGCCCTCGAACAGGTGAAGGCCCGGGACGCCGAGTGACGCTCGCCCTGCTCGGCCTCCACCTGGCCGTGACCGGCGTGCTGCTGCCCCGCCGGCTGGTCGGCTCCGCCCGCCTCCGGGCCCGGCTGCAGGCCCGGCCGGCGCTCGGCGCGGCGCTCTGGCTGGCCCTGATGGCCTCCTTCACCGTCGCCCTGGTGCTCGCGGCGCACCACGCGTTCGACCCCGCCGCGCACGAGCCGACCGGGCTGCTCGGCCTGCTCCCCCACACCGACCGGCTCGGGCCGGTCGTGCCGCACACCCACGACTGGTGGCTGCTGGCCGCCGTCGGCGCGGCGCTCACCGCCGTACTGGCAGCGGTCGGCGCCCGGGCCGGACGGGCCCGGCGGCGGCACCGGGCGGTGCTGGACCTGGTCGCGGTACGGGACCGGCGCTGGGGCGCGCTGGTGCTGGAGCACGCCCGGCCGACCGTCTACTGCCTGCCCGGGCGGCGCTCCCGGGTGGTGCTGTCGCGCGGGGCGCTGCGGCTGCTGGACGACCGGCAGTTGGCCGCGGCCGTCGCCCACGAGCACGGGCACCTGCGCGGCCGCCACCACCTGTTCCGGCTGCCCGCCGACACCTTCGCGCTGCTGCTGGGCCCGCTGCCGCTGGCCCGGCTGGGGCGCTCGGAGGTGGCGCTGCTGTTGGAGATGGCGGCGGACGATGCGGCGCTGCGGTCGGTGTCCCGGAGTGAACTGGCCTCGGCGCTCTGCGCGTTGGCGACCTCCGGAGCGACTCCGGGGGTCGCTCCCGGGACTGCTCCCGGGGACGCGTTCGGAGTCGCCTCCACCGGGGTGCTGGACCGGGTGCGCCGACTGGCCCGGCCGGGCGGCGACCGGCGGCGTCGACTGGCCTGGGGCCTGGTGGTGTCGACGCTGCCGGCGCTGCCGTACCTGCTGGCCTGCGCGCCGTACCCGTAACGGTGGGGTGGCGGTCGGCGGGTCGGCGTCTAGCGGTGCCGCAGGTACGCCGCCGCGCTCTCGCGCAGCCGGTCGTGCAGGCCGTCGTAGGCGCGGGTCCGGCCCAGCACCCGCTTGGGCAGCTTGGCGACCATCGTGTAGTTGGTGTCGCAGACGTTCGCGGCCGGGGCCAGGCCGGCCTGGCTGACCAGCTGGTAGGCGTCCAGCTGGTCCAGGCCGAGCAGGCCGCCGGTCCAGCCGACCAGGTCGTGCTGGCTGATCCGGAAGGCGTCCTCCAGCGGGCGGGCGGAGCCGGTGCTGATCAGGAAGTCGTCGTTCTCCAGCCGGGGCCAGGCCGGTCCGCCGCCCTTGACCAGGTCGACGATCACGGTGGTGCGCATCGCCGCCTCCACCGCCGTCCCGCAGACCTCCCCCTCGCCCTGGCGGGCGTGGCCGTCGCCGATGGCGAGCAGGCCGCCCTCGACGTTGACGCCGAAGTACGCCGTGGTGCCGGCCCGCAGCTCCGGGGTGTCCAGGTTGCCGCCGTGGGCGCCCGGGGTGATCGAGGCCAGCACCTCCCCGGCCGCCGGGGCGACGCCGACCGTGCCGTGCATCGGGTCCAGCGGCAGGTCGACCGTGAACCCGCCGTGCCGGGCCCGGAACCGGCAGAGGCCGGCCTCGACGTCCAGGTCGTAGACCCAGACCCGTTCCTCCAGCGGCTGGTGCAGCATCGCCGTGCTGTGGGTCGCGGTCAGTGCGCCGAAGTGCGGGAAGGTGCTGGAGATGCCGTGGTCGCGGGCCGGGGTGATCTCCACGAAGTGCACCGCGAGCAGGTCGCCGGGCTCGGCGCCGGCCACCGCGATCGGGCCGGTGACCGGGTTGAGGTAGGGGAAGACGCACACCTGGCTGGGCAGGTCGCCGGTGCCGCGCACCTTGCCGCCGAAGCAGTCCTCGGTGCTCAACTCGACGACGGCGCCGGGCCGGACGGTCAGCAGCGGGGCGCGGCCGCCGAAGGTGTAGGCGTAGTCCTCGGGGGTCGGGAACAGCTGAACGACGGTCTCGGGCAGGCTCACTTGCTCTCCTCCGGAGTGGTTTCCACGGTGGGCACGGTGTCGGTCTCGGTGCCGGTGCCGGTCTCGGTCTCGGTGACGGCGAGTCGGGGCCGGCGGCCGGTCGCCATCAGCCCGGTCAGCACGACCGCGCCGATCAGCAGCCAGACGAAGCCCAGCCGCTGGGCCGCGATATTGGCGTTGACGACGACGTACCCGAGGATCGCGAAGCCGATCGCGGGGGCGATCAGGTGCCGCCAGTAGTCCCTGCTGCGCTGCCGGACCAGGTAGTGGACGACCACCGCCACGTGCAGGACCAGGAAGGTGGTCAGCGCCCCGAAGTTGACCAGGGTGCTGAGCAGGGTGATGCCGTCCTTGCGGGAGGCCGTGTAGAGCCCGAGCACCAGGGAGATCCCGGCGGTCAGCAGGGTGGCGTTGACCGGCACCCGGCGGGTGGGGTGGATCCTGGCCAGGAAGGCGGGCAGTTGGCGGTCCCGGGCCATCGCGTACAGCAGCCGCGAGGTGGCCGCCTGGGCGACCAGGGAGTTGGCGAAGCCCCAGGCCACGGCGGTGGAGGCGGCGGTGAGCGTGGCGAGCCAGCCGCCGGCGGCGGTCCGGGCCGCGTCGTAGAAGGCGGTGCCGTTCGGATCGCCGTCCCGGATCAGGGCGTCCGGGTCGGACACCAGCAGCGAGGCCACCCAGGTCTGCACGATGAACAGCGTGCCCGCCAGCAGCAGCGCGGCCACCATCGACCGGCCGATCGCCTTGGTGGAATCCCGGTTCTCCTCGGAGAGGGTGGAGATCCCGTCGAAGCCGAGGAAGCTGAGCACCGCGACCGAGACCGCCCCGAAGACCAGGCTCCAGGAGAAGGTGTGGGCGTTGTAGAGCGGGGTGAGGTCGAAGCCCCGGCCCTTGCCGGCGGCGAGGGCGATCACCCCGACCACCACGAACAGGGCCAGCACGACGAGTTCGCCGATCAGCATCGCCTTGTTGACCTTGGAGGTGGTCTCGATGCCCAGGTAGTTGACCGCGGTGTTGAGCAGCACGAAGCCGATCAGCCAGAGCCAGACCGGGACGGACGGCACCAGGGAGTTCATCGCGACGCCCGCGATCAGGTACAGCAGGCCGGGCACCAGCACGTAGTCGAGCAGGATCATCCAGCCGGACAGGAAGCCGACCGGGGCCGCGATGCCGCGCCCGGCGTAGGTGTAGACCGAGCCGGCCATCGGGAAGGCCCGCGACATCTGGGCGTACGACAGGGCGGTGAACATCATCGCCACCATGCCGAGGACGTAGGCCAGGGCGACCATGCCGCCGGAGCCCTGGAAGACGCCGCCGAAGATGCCGAAGGGCGCGATCGGCACCATGAAGACCAGCCCGTAGACGAGCAGGTCGGTGAAGGTCAGGGAACGGCGGAGTTCCTGTCGGTAGCCGTAGCTCTCGATGCCGTCGGGCTGGGGCGCGGGTGTGTCGGCCATGGTGCTCTCTCTCCGGGACGACCCTGCGGGTGTGTGGGGAGACCGTAGGGGAAAGTATTTCCAGATGGAAGGGTTTTGTCGCGGCGTTCCGACAGCCGAGAAGCGCGTGGCGAGCGGGGCGCGCTCAGCGCAGGACTGCGAAGCCGAGGCCCTCGGCCCGGGCGAGGTGGACCGGGCGGCCCTCGGCGGGCAGCAGCCCCCGCGCGGCCCGCGCCAGCCCGTCCGGGGCCAGCGAGCGGCGGGCGGCCAGTTCGGCGAGCAGGCTCAGCCCGTCGTACAGGCCCACCGCGTACGCGTCCAGGACGGGCGCCCACGGCCCGCACAGTGCCCGGTGCCGTTCGGCGAGGCCCTGCCGGCGCTCTTCCTCCAGGGTGGCGAAGGAGGGCATGGCGGCGTACAGCAGGCCGGTGTCGTCACCGCCGAGCGCCAGCAGGCCATTCTCCTCCAACGCTCCGGAGAGCCGGACCAGTCGGTGGTCCAGTCCGCTGCGGCGCAGCGCCCGGTTGAAGTGCACCTGATCCCGCCCGATCAGGCTGAGCAGCAGGGCGTCCGCCCGGCTGGCGCGCAGCGCGTCCAGCAGCGGCTCGACCGCGCCCTCGACCGCCCCGAAGGGGATCCGCCGCTCCAGCACCACCCGGGCGCCGGTGCGGACGACCAGGGCGGTGGCGGCGCGGTGGACGGAGCGCGGCCAGATGTAGTCGTTGCCGATGAAGGCCCAGCGTCGGAGATGGTGATGTTCCGTCAGCTCGTCGACGGAGAGCGAGAGTTGGGCCAGCGGGTCGACGCCGGTGCAGAGCACCCCGGGAAGTCGGGACCCGCCCTCGTGCGGCGGGGTGTAGACGTAGGCGACCCGGCCGGCCGCGACCGTCTCGACCGCCCGGTGCACATCACTGGTGTGGCAGCCGGCCAGCGCGTCCACCGCCCCCGCGGCCAGCAGCGGCCGCACCTCGGCGGCGACCCGTTCCGGGGTGCCGCCGCCGTCCACCAGCACCAGTTCCAGCGGCCGGCCGAGCACGCCGCCGGCCGCGTTCACCTCGTGCGCGGCGAGCAGGGCGCCGTCCAGCGCGGAGGGGCCGGTCAGGCCCAGCGGACCGGACTGCGGCACGACGAGGCCCACCCGGAACACCGCCCGCTCCCGGCCGTCCCGCGCGGAGTGCAGCGCTTCGAGCGGATCGATCAGCACGGCCTCGACGCTCACCAGTGCGAGTATCGTCGTGATGTCGGCCTCGGGAAAGACCGGAAGGGGAGGAACGGATGGCTTCGAGCGACGCCGCACCGACCGGAGTGGCGACCGGAGCGCTGCGGGCCACCGGCGCCGCCCCCGGGCCGCTGCTGGTCGAACTGGTCGCCCTGGCGCACCGCCGACTCTCCTCCGGCCTGGCCGCCGCCCTGGCCGAGGAGGACTGCACCGTCGACCAGTGGCGGGTGCTGCGCGCCCTCGCCGACGGGGAGGGCCGTCTGATGGGCGAGCTGGCCCAGACCCTGCTGATCCCGCAGGCGAGCCTGAGTCGACTGGTCGACCAACTGGCCGACCACGGCTGGGTCTACCGGCGCCAGGACGACCAGGACCGCCGCCGGATCAGCGCCCACCTCTCCCGCCAGGGCCGTACCCGGCTGCGCCGGCTGGACGCCCTGGCCGCCGCCCACGACGCCGCCGTCCGAAGGGCCGGCGGCCTCGCCGACCCGACGCAGGCGCTCGCCCTGGAGCGGCTGGCCGGGCTCTGAGCCCGACTCCCCTTCGGCCGGGGTGGGTTGACCGCCGCGCGGACCCCGGCCGACTCTCCTGCCGCTGACGGCATCCGCCGGACGGGCCGGACCCGGGCGCCGTACGGTGGCCGGATGGAACTCATCGGCTTCCCCTTCACCTCGACCGACTGGAGCACCGTCCCCGAGCGGCGCAAGCCGGGTGAGCACGGCGAAGTGACCAGTCGGGTGCGGGAGTTCGGCGGGGTACGGGTCCGTCGGGTGGACTACAGCGCCGGGTACGTCGCCGACCACTGGTGCCGCAAGGGGCACGTGCTCTACGTCCTGGCGGGCGAGCTGGTCACCACGCTGGACGACGGCCGGGTCGTGGTCACCGGCCCGGGCTGCAGCTACCAGGTCGCCGACGAGGCCGAGGCGCACCGCTCCAGCGCGCCGAAGGGGGCCAGCCTGTTGATCGTCGACTGACCGGCGGCCGGGCGGGTCGTCGGCGACGACCCGCCCGGGGGCGGCGCTACGGACGGCTACGGACGGACTGCTACAGCCGGACGGCTACGGGCGGACGGCGCCCATGTACGGCATCGCGGAGATCGGCAGGACCTCGACGTTCTTGCCGGTGCGCGGGGCGTGGATCATCTTCCCGTCGCCGATGTAGAGGCCGACGTGGTGGATGTCGTTGTAGAAGAACACCAGGTCGCCGGGCTGGAGGGCGTCGCGGGAGACGCGCGGGCCGTCGTTCCACTGGTCCTGCGACATCCGGGAGAGCTTGACCCCGGCCGCACGGTAGGCCGCGCCGGTGAGGCCGGAGCAGTCGAAGCTGTTCGGGCCGGTGGCGCCCCAGCCGTAGGGCTTGCCGAGCTGGGCCTGGGCGAACGCGATGATGGCGGCGGCGCGGCCGCTGGCCGGCGGGGCCGGGGTGCTCAGGTCCGGGCGCGCGGAGGAGCGGGAGGCGCGGTCGGCATCGGCCGCTTGCCGGGCCTCGGCCTTGGCCTTCTCGGCGGACTGCTGGGCGTTGACCTTGGCGCGGTCCTCGGCGCTCAGCTTGTTGAGCATGGCCTGGGCCTGGGCGAGCTTGGCCTGGATCTGCTGCTTCTTCCCGGCCAACTCGGTGCCCACCGAGTCGAGCTGGGCGAGCGTGGCGGTGGCCTCGGCGCGGTCCTGGTCCAGCTTGCGCTGCTCCTCCTGGGCCTGCTTGAGCAGGGCCGACTGGCTGTCCGCGACCTGGTTCTGCGCCGCGGCGCGCTCCAGGTAGCCGGCCGGGTCGGAGTCGAGCATCAGCCGGACGGAGGGGTCGATGCCGCCGTTGCGGTACTGGTCGGCGGCGACCGCGCCGAGCCGGGTGCGCAGCTCGTTCATCGCCTCCTGGCCGCGGGCGACCTTCTCCTGGATCCGGTTGGCCTCGCCCTGCAGCTTCTGCTGCTTGTCCTGGAAGCCGTTGTACTGCTCGACGGACTGCTCGGCCTCCTCGTTGAGCTTGTCCACCTGCTCTTTCACCGAGGCCAGGTTCGGGGTCGGCTCGGCGTGGGCGGTACCGGAGGCGAGCACCGCGCCGCCGGCCATCGCCGTGGTGAGGACCGCCATGCGGGCCCGGCTCGGGGGGCTGGGCTTGCGGCGCTTTCCCATCGGGGTGGGATCTCCTTCGGGGGACGGGCGGGGGCCCGGAGACACGTGCGGGCACGCGAAAGGTCGGCGAAGACGGGCGGAGCCGTACGGGGGATGCCGTCCCCGCCCGCCTTCTTCGAAGTAACTTAATAGATGAGTGCCGGGGTTCCGCAATCCCCCTGTTCCGGGCATCTTTCCGGGCACTTCTCCGAGCACGTCTCCGGCACTCCACGACCCCCGCCGGGCCACCCCGCGGCACTCCCCGTCGGACGGAGTGCTGACCGGGCGCTCAGAACGCGCCAAATCGAGAACAAGGTCACACGCGACGCCCCTGCTCCGGCCATGCGAACGGGCGCTAACCTGCGGACATGAAGGTCCCGCCCGAAAGGCTCCCCCTCGCCGCCGAGTTCCCGGCCGCGCACCGTGAGCAGTGGCAGCAGCTCGTCGAGGGCGTGCTGCGCAAGTCCGGTGCCCAGCCCGAGGACGGCGCCGCCGCCGAGCAGGCGCTCACCACCGCGCTCCCGGACGGGCTGCGCGCCCGCCCGCTGTACACCGCCGAGGACACCACGGCCGAGCCCGGGTACCCCGGCTTCCCGCCCTTCGTCCGCGGCGGGCGGCCGCAGGGCTCCGCCGTCTCCGGGTGGGACGTACGCCAGCGGCACACCGCGCCGGACGCCCGGCGCGCCAACGAGGCGGTCCTGGCCGACCTGGAGCACGGCGTGACCTCGCTCTGGCTGGAGCTGGGCGGCGAGGGCCTGCCGGTCGCCGCACTGCCCGAGGCGCTCGCCGGGGTGTACCTGGACCTGGCCGCGGTGGCGCTCGACGCGGGACCCGAATTCACCGACGCCGCCGAGCAGTTGTTCAAGCTGTACGAGGAGCGCGAGGTCTCCCCCGGCTCCGCCGCCGGCAGCCTCGGCGCCGACCCGCTGGGCCTCCAGGCCCGGACCGGCTCCGCCGCCGCGACGGACACCCTGCTCGCCGAGGCCGCCGCGCTGGCCGTCCGCTGCGCCGCCGGGTACCCGCAGCTCCGCGCGCTCACCGTGGACGCCCTGCCGTACCACGAGGCCGGCGCCTCCCCCGCCCAGGAGCTGGGCTGCGCGCTCGCCACCGGCGTCGCCTACCTGCGCGCGCTGACCGCCGCCGGACTGTCGGTGGACGCCGCGCTCGGGCAGCTGGAGTTCCGCCACGCCGCGGACGCCGACCAGTTCCTCACCATCGCCAAGTTCCGGGCCGCGCGCCGCCTCTGGGCCCGCGTCGCGGAGGTCTCGGGGGCCTCCGCCGACGCCTCCGCGCAGCGCCAGCACGCCGTCACCTCCCAGGTGATGATGACCGCCCGCGACCCGTGGGTGAACATGCTGCGCACCACCGTGGCCTGTCTGGCCGCCGGGGTCGGCGGCGCCGACGCCGTCACCGTGCTGCCCTTCGACAGCGCGCTCGGCCAGCCCGACGCCTTCGCCCGCCGGATCGCCCGCAACACCCAGGCGATCCTGCTGGAGGAGTCCCACCTGGCCCGGGTGATCGACCCGGCCGGCGGCTCCTGGTACGTCGAGCAGCTGACCGACGAACTGGCGCGGGCCGCCTGGGCCTGGTTCCAGGAGATCGAGCGGGCCGGCGGCCAGTCCGCCGCCCTAGGCTCCGGCCTGGTCGGCGAGCGGATCGCCGCGACCTGGGCGGAGCGCTCGGTCAGGCTCGCCAAGCGGCGCGAACCGATCACCGGCGTCAGCGAGTTCCCGCACCTGGACGAGCAGCCGCTGGTCCGCGAGCCCGCCCCCGGGCGCCACCCGGGCGGGCTGCCGCGGGTGCGCCGCGCCGAGGCGTACGAGGCGCTGCGGGACCGCTCGGACGCCCACCTCGCCGCCACCGGCGCCCGGCCGAAGCTGTTCCTGGCCTCGATCGGCACCGCCTCCGCGCACACCGGGCGCACCACCTTCGCGGCCAACCTGTTCCAGGCCGGCGGCATCGCGACGTCCGCCGTCGAGGGCGTCGACCCGGCGGCGTTCGCCGACGCGTTCCGGGCCTCCGGCGCGACCGTCGCCTGCCTGTGCTCCAGCGACGCGGTGTACGGCGAGCACGCCGGCGCGGTCGCCGAGGCGCTCAAGGCGGCCGGCGCCCGACGGGTGCTGCTGGCCGGACGGCTCGCCGAACCGCCCTCCGGCGTCGACGAGTTCATCTCCGCGGGCGGGGACGCGATCGCCGTCCTCACCTCCCTGCTGGACCTCATTGGAGTGGCGCGATGATCCCCGACTTCACCGGCATCGGGCTGGACGGCGACGGCGCCGGCGACACCGGCAGCGGCAGCGGCAGCACCGGCACCCGCCCGGGCGTCACCGACGAGCAGTGGCAGGCCGCCTGGCGCCGGTCCACCGGCAAGGACGTCGACGAGCTGGTCTGGGACACCCCCGAGGGCATCGCCGTCAAACCGCTGTACACCGCGGCCGACCTCTCCGGCCTGGACTTCCTGGAGACGTACCCCGGCATCGCCCCGTACCTGCGCGGGCCGTACCCCACCATGTACGTCAACCAGCCGTGGACCGTCCGCCAGTACGCGGGCTTCTCCACCGCCGAGGAGTCCAACGCCTTCTACCGCCGCAACCTGGCGGCCGGCCAGAAGGGCCTCTCGGTCGCCTTCGACCTGCCGACCCACCGCGGCTACGACAGCGACCACCCGCGGGTCACCGGCGATGTCGGCATGGCGGGCGTCGCCATCGACTCGATCTACGACATGCGCCAGCTGTTCGACGGCATCCCGCTGGACAAGATGTCGGTGTCGATGACCATGAACGGCGCCGTGCTCCCGGTGCTGGCGCTGTACATCGTCGCGGCCGAGGAGCAGGGCGTACCGCCGGAGAAACTGGCGGGGACCATCCAGAACGACATCCTCAAGGAGTTCATGGTCCGCAACACCTACATCTACCCGCCGCAGCCGTCGATGCGGATCATCTCGGACATCTTCGCGTACACCTCGCAGAAGATGCCCCGGTACAACTCGATCTCCATCTCCGGCTACCACATCCAGGAGGCCGGCGCGACGGCCGACCTGGAACTGGCCTACACCCTCGCCGACGGGGTGGAGTACCTGCGCGCGGGCCTGGACGTGGGACTGGACGTGGACGCCTTCGCGCCGCGACTGTCGTTCTTCTGGGCGATCGGGATGAACTTCTTCATGGAGGTCGCCAAGCTGCGCGCGGCCCGGCTGCTGTGGGCCAAGCTGGTCAAGCAGTTCGACCCGAAGAACGCCAAGTCCCTCTCGCTGCGCACCCATTCACAGACCTCCGGCTGGTCGCTGACCGCCCAGGACGTGTTCAACAACGTCGCCCGTACCTGCGTGGAGGCGATGGCCGCCACCCAGGGCCACACCCAGTCGCTGCACACCAACGCCCTCGACGAGGCGCTCGCCCTGCCGACGGACTTCTCCGCCCGGATCGCCCGCAACACCCAGCTGCTGCTGCAGCAGGAGTCCGGCACCTGCCGGGTGATCGACCCCTGGGGCGGCTCGGCGTACGTCGAGAAGCTCACCCAGGACCTCGCCGCCCGGGCCTGGCAGCACATCCAGGAGGTCGAGGCGGCCGGCGGCATGGCCCAGGCGATCGACGCGGGCATCCCCAAGATGCGCGTCGAGGAGGCCGCCGCCCGTACCCAGGCCCGGATCGACTCCGGCCGCCAGCCGGTGATCGGCGTCAACAAGTACCGGGTGGAGAACGACGAGCAGATCGACGTCCTCAAGGTCGACAACTCCTCTGTGCGGGCCCGGCAGTTGGAGAAGCTGCGGCGACTGCGCGAGGAGCGCGACGAGGCCGCCTGCCAGGACGCGCTGAACGCGCTGACCCGGTCCGCCGAGGCCGGCCCGCAGCGCGGCGGCTCGCTCGACGGCAATCTGCTGCACCTGGCCGTCAACGCGGCCCGCGCCAAGGCCACCGTCGGCGAGATCTCGGACGCCCTGGAGAAGGTGTACGGCCGCCACTCCGGCCAGATCCGTACCATCTCCGGTGTGTACCGAGACGAAGCCGGCCCGTCGGCCCCGCTGCAGCGCACCCGCGACCTGGTCGAGCGGTTCGAGCGGGCCGAGGGCCGCCGACCGCGCATCCTGGTCGCCAAGATGGGCCAGGACGGCCACGACCGAGGCCAGAAGGTGATCGCCACCGCCTTCGCCGACCTGGGCTTCACCGTCGACGTCGGCCCGCTGTTCCAGACCCCGGCCGAGGTGGCCCGCCAGGCCGTCGAGGCGGACGTCCACATCGTCGGCGTCTCCTCACTGGCCGCCGGGCACCTCACCCTGGTGCCCGCGCTGCGCGCCGAACTCGCGGCCGCGGGGCGGGAGGACATCACCATCGTGGTGGGCGGCGTGATCCCGCCGCAGGACTTCGACGCCCTGTACGAGGCCGGCGCGGCGGCGGTCTTCCCGCCCGGGACGGTCATCCCGGAGGCGGCGTACGACCTGCTGAAGTCGCTGGCGGCCGATCTCGGCCACGAGCTGTGATCGCCTGATCCGATGCCTCCCCGGACGATCGACCTCGACAGCTATGTGACGGGTGTCCTCGACGGCTCGCGCGCCTGGATCGCGCGCGCCGTCACCCTCGTCGAATCCAGCCGCCCCGACCACCGCGCGCTCGCCCAGCAGCTGCTGCAACGGCTGCTGCCGCACGCGGGCGGGGCGGTCCGGGTCGGCATCACCGGCGTGCCCGGTGTCGGCAAGTCGACCTTCATCGACACCTTCGGGACGATGCTCACGGGCTCGGGGCACCGGGTGGCCGTGCTGGCCGTCGACCCGACGTCGACCCGGACCGGCGGCTCCATCCTGGGCGACAAGACCCGGATGGAGCGGCTGGCGGTGGATCCCGCCGCCTTCGTCCGGCCGTCGCCCACCTCCGGGACGCTGGGCGGGGTCGCCAAGGCCACCCGGGAGTCCATGGTGGTCATGGAGGCCGCCGGGTACGACGTCGTGCTCATCGAGACGGTGGGGGTGGGCCAGTCGGAGACGGCCGTGGCGGGGATGGTGGACACTTTCCTGCTGCTCAGCCTGGCCCGCACCGGCGACCAGCTGCAGGGCATCAAGAAGGGCGTGCTGGAGCTGGCCGACGTCATCGCCGTCAACAAGGCGGACGGGCCGCACGAGCGGGACGCCAAGGCTGCCGCACGCGAACTGGCCGGTGCGCTACGGCTGTTGCAGCCGCCGGACGCGGCGTGGACACCGCCGGTGCTCACCTGCAGCGGGCGGGACGGGGCCGGGCTGGACGTCCTGTGGGAGCGGCTGCAGCAGCACCGCAAGGTGCTGGACGCGACGGGCGCACTGGCGGCCAAGCGGCGGGAGCAGCAGGTCGAGTGGACCTGGTCGATGGTCCACGACCAGCTGTACGCGCGACTGCACGAGGACCCGGAAGTACGGCGGCTGAGCGGGGAGCTGGAGGCCCAGGTGCGGGCCGGCACGCTGCCGGCGGGGCTGGCCGCGCAGCGGATCCTGGAGAGCTTCTTCGGTACTGATTGAGGGAATTGGGGAGCATCGCCACCATCGTCGACGGTGTCGTGGTCGAGGCGGGTCGGCCGGGGAGCCCAGGTCATGAAGCAGACCCTGGAAACTCTCCGGCGGTCACACCCGGCGACGAACCACGGCTGGGGGGCAGGGGGCGCGGCTGGACTGGTCTGGGGGAGCGGATTCGCCTCCGGGGCGGGTCTCAAGGAGACTGGGCAGCGTGACTGATGTGCGAGAGATCCTGGATTACCAGACCTTCGGCCGGGCCGTGCGCGAGCTGGCGCAGACGATCGCCGACGACGGCTACGAGCCCGACCTCGTCCTGAGCATCGCCCGGGGCGGCGTGTTCGTGGCGGGCGGTCTGGCGTACGCGCTGGACTGCAAGAACATCCACCTGGTGAACGTCGAGTTCTACACCGGTGTGGGCACCACCCTCGACATGCCCGTCATGCTGGCGCCCGTACCCGCCGCGATCGACTTCACCGACAAGAAGGTGCTGATCGCCGACGACGTCGCCGACACCGGCAAGACGCTGAAGCTGGTGCACGACTTCTGCCTCGACCACGTCGCCGAGGTCCGCTCCGCCGTCATCTACGAGAAGTCGCACTCCCTCGTCCAGTGCGAGTACGTGTGGAAGCGGACCGACGACTGGATCGAGTTCCCCTGGTCGGGGGAAGGCCCGGTCGTCAAGCGGCACGGCCAGGTGCTCGACGCCTGAGTGGCGCAGGGGCGCCCGGTCAGGCGTTGAGGTAGGCGAGGACGGCGAGGACGCGGCGGTTGCTGTCGCTGTCCGGGGGCAGGGTGAGCCGGACGAAGATGCTGGAGATGTGCTTGGCCGCGGCGCCCTCGGTGATGGCGAGGCGGTGGGCGATGGCGGTGTTGGAGCAGCCCTCGGCCATCAGTTCCAGGACTTCGCGCTCGCGGGCGGTGAGGGTGGCGAGCGGCCGGTCGCGGGCGTGGCTGACCATCAGTTGGGAGACCACGGCCGGGTCCATGGCGGTGCCGCCGGCGGCGACCCGGCGGATGGCGTCGATGAACTGTTCGTTGTCGAAGACGCTGTCCTTGAGCAGGTAGCCGATGCCGCCGGTGCCGTCGGCGAGCAGTTCCCGGGCGTACATCTGCTCGACGTGCTGGGAGAGCACCAGGATCGGGAGTCCGGGGCTCTCGCGCCTGGCCTGGAGGGCGGCTCGGAGGCCCTCGGTGGTGAAGGTGGGCGGCAGCCGGACGTCGACGATCAGGAGGTCGGGGCGGTGATGGGCGGCGGCTTCGAGCAGGGCGGGGCCGTTGTCGACGGCGGCCACGGTCTGGAAGCCGTAGGCGTCCAGGAGTTGGATCAGGCCCTGCCTCAGCAGGAAGAGGTCTTCGGCGAGGACGATGCGCACGGTATCTCCATCGTGATGGTGGTCGGGCCGCCCGGCGGGCTGGTGAGGTCGAGGGTGCCGTCGAAGGTGGCCAGTCGGCGGCGGATGCCGTGCAGGCCGGTGCCCGCCGTGGGGTCGGCGCCGCCCCGGCCGTCGTCGCGGACGCGGGCGTGCAGCACGGCGCCGTCATGGCGGACTTCGACCCGGACGTGCTCGGCGTCGGCGTGCTTGAGGGCGTTGGTGAGCAGCTCGGAGACCGCGAAGTACAGGGCGGATTCGAGCGGTGGCGGCAGCTCGCCCGGGAGGTCCACCAGCACCTCCGCCCGCAGCGGGCTGGCCAGGCCGAGGGCGCGCAGGGCGTCGGCGAGGCCGCGTTCGGCGAGGACCGGCGGATGGATGCCGCGCACCAGGTCGCGCAGCTCACGCAGGGCGGCGACGGAGGAGGTGCGGGCGTCGCGCAGCAGGCGGCGGGCCTCGTCCGACTCGTCGCCGAGGTGGCGTTCGAGCGCGCCGAGGGTGAGGCCGAGGCCGACCAGCCTGGCCTGGGCGCCGTCGTGCAGGTCGCGTTCGATCCGGCGGAGTTCGGCGGCGGCCGTGTCCAGGGCGCCGGTGCGGGTCTCGGCGAGGTGCTGGACCCGGAGGGTGAGCCGGGAGCGTTCGGTGGGGCCGAGCAGCAGGCGGGTGAAGTGGGCGTGCGGGATGAGGAGCAGCGGGCTGTACCGGACCCAGGCGACGAAGAGCGCCACGGCCGCCAACGCGCCCAGGGCGGCGGTGGGTTGGCTGTGGATCGGGATGAGGAAGTACTCGCGGCCGGTGCCCTGGGCGCGGAGGACGGGCCGCCACAGGCCAGCGGCCAGCGCGAGGCCTTCGAGGACGTAGTAGAGCACCGCGGCGGGGAGGAAGCCGGTCATGCCGACGACCGAGTTGAGCAGCAGCCAGAGCAGGTCCCGCCAGGTGGCGGGGTCGGTCAGGATCCACTTGCACCGGCGGATCCAGCCGACGATGTCCTGCTCGAACTCCTGGGGTGCGGGCCGGTAGGGGACGTCCACCGGGACCCCTGACCGGGCGGCCGCACGCCGGTTGGCGTTGCACAGGCGGCGGACCCACCCGGTCACGATCGGCAGCATCAGTGCGCCGATGCCGATGACGACGAGGATCACGAAGTAGCTGGTGATCAGGAAGAGGGCGAGGGAGAGCACGGCGCCGAGGGCGATCAGCACGCCGATCACCAGGTCGGCGCCGGCCCTCCGCAGTCGGGCGGGGAAGGCCTGCGGGCCACGGGCGGGGCGGTGGGTGAGGGGCATCCGAACGATCGTCCCTCCGTGACGGCAGCGGTCCCGCGGGGCCGCTTCGGACGAGCGTCCCACACGAATGTCTGATACGAGAGTCTCACATAGATGTACCACACGGCTGTCCGATACGGACGTACGTCCTACTCCGCCCCGTCGGTCAGGCTCCGGACCCGACCGTTTCGATCGGCGGTGTCCGCATCCCCCGCCAGGACGGCACCAGGGTCGCACCGAGGATCAGGGCGAGCGCACCGGCGGTGACGGCGAGTTGGATGCCGATCGAGCCCTGCGGCAGTGCGCTGTGGGCCTTGACCAGGCCGTACGGCACGATCGTGGCCGCCGCGGCGACGGTGCCCAGGACGGTCGCGACGACGGCCACCAGGACGCCTTCGACGCCCAGCATGCCCAGCACCTGGGCCCGGGTGGCGCCGGTCAGGCGTTGCAGGCCGAGCTCGCCGCGGCGCCTGCGGGTCACCGCCACCAGGGTGTTGACCACGGTGATCGCCGCGTAGCCGACGATCATCGCGACGATGGTGTAGTTCGAGGCGGCCAGGATCTGCTGGATCTGCCGGCCGGGACCGGCCACCGCGGGATGGTCGACGACGGCCGTCCCGGGCAGCCCGGCCGCCAGCCCGTCCAGGCCGGAGCGGATCCGGGCGGGGTCGGTGCCGGCCGCCGCCCGGACCAGGATCCTGGTCGGCAGGCCGGTGGTGGTGTGCGCGGCCAGCACGTCGGCGGGCAGCAGCAGGTACTGCTCACCGGGGTCGCCGGGACGGCCGGGGTCGCCGGGGTCGGGGTCGCCGCCGTACTCGGCCACCACCGTCGGGTCGGCGGCGGCGCCGTCGCCGAAGTGGATCCGCAGGGTGTCCCCGACGCGGACGCCGAAGCTCTTCGCCTGCGCCCGCGACAGGGCCACCGCGTTCCCTCTCAGGTCCTCGATCGACCCGTTCAGCGCGCCGAGCGCGAGGGTCTGCCGGGCTCCGTCGGCCGAGACGCCGCGCAGGTCCACGGTGTCGCCGTGGCTGGCGGCGTCCACGAAGCCGGTGGAGTCGACCAGTTCGGAGGCGCCGGCCACGCCGGGGAGGGCCCGGACCGCGCCCAGCAGCCCCGGTGCGAAGCCGCCGGTCGAGCTGGACAGGGCGTATTCGGCCCGGACGCCGAGCGCCCGGCTCCGGGCGGAGACGTGGTCCTCGGTGGACTGCATGGACAGGGTGCCCCCGGCGATGCCGATCAGCAGCACGATCGGCGCCACCGCGCTTCCGGTGCGCACGTGCTGGGTCGTCGCGTTGCGCAGCGCCAGGTACCCGGACAGCCCGGAGAGGGCGCGCACCGGCCGGCCGACCGCCGTCACGACCGCCCTGGTGATCCCCGGGGCGAGCAGGGCCAGGCCGATCGAGCACAGGACCGAGGCCGGGCCGGCGGTGCTCGCCAGGGTCGGGCCGTCCGTCATCACGGTGGCCGTGACGACCGACAGCCCGGCGCCGCCGGCCAGCAGGAGCAGCGCCGTCAGCAGCCGACCGGTGGTGAGCCACCGGCCGGGCACGGTGCTCTCGGCCAGGGCCGCGACCGGCTCTGTCCGCGCGGCCCGGCGCCCGGCGAACAGCGCCGCGCCGAGGGCGGCCGCGACCGCCACCAGGGCACCGACGGCGACCGGGATCCAGCCCTGGTGGAAGGTGATCTCCCGGGCCACCACGCCGTGATCGGTCAGCTGCCGGTACAGCGACTCGCCGACCACCCGGCCGGGGACGACCGCGAGGGCGGTGGCGAGCCCGGACAGCACGGCGGTCTCGCCGAGGACCATCCGACGCACCTGCCGGGAGGTGGCGCCGACGGCCCGCAGCAGGGCCGTCTCACGGGCCCGCTGCTGGAGCGAGAGCCCGAGCATGGAGGCGACGCCGAACAGCACGATCAGCACCGCCCAACTGCCGAAGACCGCCGCCAGGATGGTCACGGTCCGCTGCCCGGAGAGTGCGCCCGGCAGCTCGGCCAGGCCGCGCCGCTCGCCGGTGAGCACCGTCGCCGTGCCGCCCCCGGCCGACGCCACCGCCCGTGCCACGGACCGCTCCAGGCCCGCGAGGTCGACGCCGGGGGCCGGCCGGACCCCGATGGAGTCCAACCGTCCGTCGGTACCGGCCAGTTGGCGTGCCTGGGCGTCGGAGAAGAACAGGCCCGGGCGGAGCGACCAGCCGGTGTCCTGGCGGGCGATGCCGGACACCGTGAAGGTCCGGAGGGTGCCGCGCACCGTCACCTGCACGCCGGAGCCGACCGTGGCGCCCGCGTCGGCGGCCAGCCCGGTGTCGAGGACCACCTCGCCGCTGCCGGGGGCCGCGCCGCCGGTCAGCCGGTAGGGGGTCAACCCGGCGGCGCTCCAGTTGTGGCCGTTCGAGCCGGCGCCGACCGCCCGGCCGCCGACCACCACGGTCGCGGGGAAGGACAGGTCGGGGATCGCACTGCCGACACCGGGCACCGCCGTGACGGTGTCGAGCAGGCCCGGGTCGATCCGGCGGCGCTCGCCGAGCGCCGTGGAGCCGGAGGAGCCCGTGGAGTCGGTGGTGTCACGGGTCTGCTGACCGGTCACCACGATCGGCACCCCGGCCAGGCGCTGCGGCGGGGCCGCCATCCGGACGCCGGTCTCCAACAGGCCGCCACAGGCCATCACGATCGCGGCGCCGAGGAACATCGCCGTGAAGACGGCGATGAACCCGGCCCACCGGAACCTCAGTGTGCGCAGGGCCAGCAGCCACATCAGCGGCCACCTCCCGGCCCGGCGTCGAAGGAGGCGGCAGAGGAGGAGGAGGCGGGGCCTGCGGGAACGGGGTCGTCCTCCCAGGCGCCGAGCCGGGTCATCCGGGCGGCCACCGCGTCGGCGGTCGGCCGGTGCAGTTCGCCGACGAGACGGCCGTCCGCGAGGAAGACCACCCGGTCGGCGTGGGCGGCGGCCACCGGGTCGTGGGTGACCATGACCAGGGTCTGCCCGCCGACGGTCACCGCTTCGCGCAGCAGGGCGAGCACGGCCGCGGCGGTACGGGTGTCCAGCGCGCCGGTCGGCTCGTCGGCGAACACCACGGCGGGCCGGGTGACCAGGGCGCGGGCGATCGCCACCCGCTGCTGCTGCCCGCCGGAGAGTCCGCCGGGCAGGTGGTCGAGCCGGTCGGCCAGCCCGACCCGGTCGACCACCGAGAGCACCCGCTCCCGACTCGCCCGCCGTCCAGCCAACTGCAGTGGCAGCACGATGTTCTGATGCACCGTCAGCGACGACAGCAGGTTGTACGCCTGGAAGACGAAGCCGATCCGGTTGCGGCGCAGCTCGGTCAGCCGCCGCTCGTCCAGGTCCGCGAGGTCGGTGCCGCCGACCAGCACCCGGCCCGACGTGGGCCGGACCAGCCCGGCGGCGCAGTGCAGGAAGGTGCTCTTGCCGGACCCGGAGGGGCCCATCACGGCGGTGAAGCTGCCGGTGTCGAAGCCCAGGTCCAGCCCTCTGAGCGCGGCCACCGCGCCGTCGCCCCTCCCGTAGGTCTTCTCGACCGCTTCCAGCCGGACGGCCACGGCCGGCCGTTCGTTCCCTCGGGTCCGCACTGGGTCTCCCCCCGATCGGTCGCGCCCCTCGCGCGAGCTGCTATCGACCGTAGGAGTCGGGCCGTTCGGGCACATTGGGCTTCCCTGGGGTGTCCGGGGTAGAGGTTTCTCCACCCCGGACCCGGAGGTTCCGTCACCCCGGCGGCGTCAGTGGGTCGCCCCTTCCGGGACCCGGAGGTCGGCGGTGCGGGACGCGGCGGCGGTGAGCAGGGCCCGCACGGCGTCGGCGACGGTGTCGGCCGGCAGGGAGGGCTTGGTGCCGTCGAGGACCTGCTCGGGCAGGGCCGGGATGTGGACGAACCCGCCGCGCACGGCGGGGTGTTCGGTGGCGAGCAGGTGCATCAGGGCGTAGAAGACGTGGTTGCAGACGAAGGTCCCGGCGGTGTGCGAGAGGGAGGCGGGGACGCCCGCCTCCCGGACGGCGGCCACGCAGGCCTTGACCGGCAGGGTGGCGAAGTACGCGGCGGGGCCGCCGGGGACGACGGGGAGGTCGACCGGTTGCCGGCCGGCATTGTCGGGGATGCGGGCGTCGTCGATGTTGACGGCGACCCGCTCGACGGTGACGTCCGGTCGGCCGGCCGCCTGGCCGAGGCAGACGACCAGGTCCGGGGCGCAGTCCGCGATCGCCGTGCGCAGTTCCTCGGCCGCCCGGCCGAAGACGCAGCCCAGCCTGACGGCGGTGACCAGGAGCCCCTCGGGCGGCTGGTCGGCGACCAGCCGGGCGACCTCCCAGGACGGATTGACGTCGGCACCGTCGAACGGTTCGAAGCCGGTGAGCAGGACCCTGGTCATGGGGCGGCCTTTCGGAGGTGGGGAGGGGAGCGGGTCAGAACGCGAAGAGCGACATGATGACGATGTTGCACGCCAACAGCGCTCCGGCCGTGGGCAGTTGGGCCTTGATCGGACCGTACTGGTCCTTGAGTTCGAGCAGGGCCGCCGGGACGAGGTTGAAGTTGGCCGCCATCGGGGTGACCAGCGTGCCGCAGAAGCCGGCCAGCATGCCCACCGCCAGGACCACCGCGGGGCTGCCGTGCAGCTGGGTGATCAGGATCGGCCAGCCGATCGCGGCGGTCATCACCGGGAAGGCCGCGAAGGCGTTGCCCATGATGATCGTGAACAGGGCCATGCCCAGGCAGTAGACGGCCACCGCCGCGTACTTGCTGCCGTCCGGGAGGACGTGGGTGGTGAGCCGGCCGATCTGGGTGCCGACGCCGGCGCTCTGGAAGATCGAGCCCAGCACGGCGAGGAGTTGGGGCAGCAGCAGCGCCCACCCCATCGCCTCCAGCAGCCCGCGACCGGAACGCAGGGCGGTCACCGGGTTGCGTTCGCGGGTGAGCAGCAGCGCCAGGCCCAGGCCGACGAGCGTACCGATCCCGAGGCCGAGCAGCGTCTCGCTGCCGGTCTGCAGCAGCGGCAGCCGCGCACCGCCGAGGTGCACGCCCTTGAGCAGCGTGCCGCAGGCCAGCGCGACCAGCGGGAGTGCCAGCGCGGGGATGAACAGCCGGCCGCCCAGGCGGGCGGCGGAGGCGGCCCGCTGCTCCGGGGCGGCGCCGGTGGGGGTGCCGCGGCCGGTGAAGCCGCAGCCGGCCAGACCGATCATCACCAGGACGGCGACGCCCAGCGGTGCGGCGGGCGCGCTCTTGTCGGCGACCCAGCTGCCGTAGACGAAGCTCGCGCCGAGCAGCCCCCAGAAGGCGGCCGTACCGTACCGTCGGGGGTTGCCCCGGTCCACCGCCATCTGCGCGGCCGACGCCAGGAAGATGGCTCCGACCAGCCAGTACAGCCACTCGACCTTGATCACTTGCTCGGCTCCTCGATGCGGACGGCGGTGGCGGTGGCGGTGGCGGCCGGGCCGCCCGCCGGGGCGGATTGGTCCCGGGCGAGGGTGCGGTCCAGCCGCAGCAGCCGGGCGCCGTGGATGAGGGTGGCGCAGACGGCGGTGGGGACGGCCCACAGCGCGAGCTGCACCGGCTCCAGGTCGGTGTGGTAGGTCGCGTTGACGAAACCCGTGATCAGCAGGATCGAGCCGACGGCGAGGAAGCAGTCCTCACCGAAGAACAGGCCGATGTTGTCGGCGCTGGCCGCGAAGGAGCGCAGCCGTTCGCGGGCCTTGTCGGTCAGGGTGCCGTGGCGGCGCTCGGCGGCGGCCTCCGCCATCGGCACCACCATCGGGCGCACGGCCTGGGCCGGTCCGCCGAGTCCGGTGAGGCCGAACGCGGCGGTGAGCTGGCGCACCACCAGGTAGGACGCGAGGACGCGTCCGGCGCTGGCCCTGGCGAGCTTGTTCATCAGCGTGCGGGCCTGCTCCTGGAGGCCGTGGCGCTCCAGCAGGCCGATCAACGGCAGGGTGACGGCGATGACGGTCACCGAGCGGCTGGAGGCGAAGCCGGTGCCGAAGGCGTCCAGGACCTTCAGCGGGCTCATCCCGCCCAGCAGTCCGGTGAGGACGCCTGCGGTGCCGACGACGAGGAGCGGATTGCGCCGAGTGGCGAACCCGGCCACCACGACGAGGATGCCGACAAGAACGATCATGTTCCTGACCGCCTTTCAGAGGACCTCCGTCCGGCAGGTGGCCGTTCGGGCCGGCACGGGCGGAGGAGGTCGCGGCTGGGTGGGCCGCGACCCTGCGGGGGTTGCCGCGAGGCTAGGGGATTGTGGAACAATCCGACAAGAGTTCAGGAGGTGGAACGTGACCGGGATCTTCGACGCGCTCGCGGCCGACCGGGGTCGGCTCGAACGCGCAAGCGCCGCCCAACGCGTGGCCGAGGTGCTGCGCGAGCACATCACCGAGGGCCGGCTCGCCCCCGGCACCCGGCTCTCCGAGGAGGCACTCGGCGAGGCGCTCACCGTCTCGCGCAACACGCTCCGCGAGGCGTTCCGGCTGCTGGCCGACCAGCGGCTGGTCGTGCACGAGCTCAACCGCGGCGTGTTCGTCCGGATCCTCGATCCCTCCGACGTCGCCGACATCTACACCCTGCGCCTCGCCCTGGAAACGGCCGGGGTGCGCGCCCTGCACAGCGCCGCGCCCGAGCGGCTGGCCGCGGTACGGGCGGCGCTGGACCGGGCGGAGGCCGCCGAGGCGATCGGCGACTGGGTCACCGTCGGCACCGCCGACCTGCACTTCCACCAGGCCGTCGCCGGGATCGCCGGCAGCCCGCGGATCGACGAGTGCATGGCCCGCCTGATGGCCGAGCTGCGCCTGGCCTTCGCCGCCGTGCCGTCCGCGCGCGGGCTGCACGCGCCCTTCCTGCGGCGCAACGAGACCCTCACCGGGCTGCTGGAGTCCGGCGCGATCGACGACGCCGAGGTGGAGCTGACCGGCTACCTGAACGACGCCCGCGCGGTGATCGTCCGCGCGATGACGGGCGGCGCGTGATGACGCCGAGCGGGCCCGGACGGCCCGATTCGACGCCCGGCGACGACGGATCCCCCGCGAGACCCGCCACCGGGGACGAACCGCCTGCGACGGCACCGGCCGCGACGGCACCGGCCGCCCCCGTACCGGTCGTCGACCTCAACGCCGACCTCGGCGAGGGGTTCGGACGCTGGACGCTCACCGACGACGACGCCCTGCTCTCCGCGGTCACCAGCGCCAACGTCGCCTGCGGCTTCCACGCCGGGGACCCGAGCACCATGCGGCGGGTGTGCGAGCTGGCCGCGGAGCGGGGCGTCCGGATCGGCGCCCAGGTCTCCTACCGGGACCTCGCCGGGTTCGGCCGCCGGGCCATGGACCTCCCGCCCGACGAGCTCGCCGACGAAGTCGCCTACCAGATCGGGGCGTTGCAGGTCTTCGCCCGGGCGGCCGGAGCGCACGTGGCGTACGTCAAACCGCACGGCGCGCTGTACAACCGGACGGTGCACGACGAGGAGCAGGCGGCGGCGGTGGTCCGGGGCGTCCGACTGGCGGCGCCGTCCGCGGACCTGCCCGTCCTCGGACTGCCCGGCTCCCGGCTGCACGAGGCGGCCGGGCGGGCCGGACTGCCGGTGGTGGCCGAGGCATTCGCCGACCGCGCCTACACCCCGCACGGCACGCTGGTGTCCCGCCGCGAACCCGACGCCGTGGTCCACGACCCCGACACCGTGGTGCACCGCGCGGTCGCCATCGCCCGGGACGGCGAGGTCACCGCCCGCGACGGCGGGCGGCTCCGACTGCGGGCCCGCTCGCTGTGCGTGCACGGCGACACCCCCGGGGCCGCGGAGCTCGCCCGCCGGGTCCGAACCGCCCTGTGGACGGCCGGAGTTCGCGTCGAGGCGTTCGCGTGAGCGCCGGAGCGGACGGCAGAAGGACCGGGCGGGGGTCGGGCCGGCCGCGCCTGCGGGTCCTGCGGGTCGGCCCGGACGCGCTGCTGGTCGAACTCGACGGCGCCGACCAGGCGATCGCCTTCCACGCCGAACTCCAGCGCCGCCGCGCGGTGTCCGGGTTCCCGTCCGTCACCGAGGTGGTGCCCGCCGAACACACCGTCCTGCTCGACGGCGTGTCCGACCCCGACGCCCTGGCCGCCGAACTGCCCGGCTGGCGGGTACCACCGCTGCGGACGGCCGGCGACCAACGGGTGACCGTCCCGGTGCGCTACGACGGCGCCGACGTCGCGGAGGTCGCCGCCCTGTGGGGCGTCGCCGAGCGGGAGGTCGCGCGGATCCACTCCGCGACCGAGTTCCGGGTCGCGTTCAGCGGCTTCGCCCCCGGATTCGGCTACCTGACCGGCCTCCCCGAGCGCTACCGGGTGCCCCGGCGGGCCGTGCCGCGCCGCGCCGTACCGGCCGGGGCGATCGCCCTGGCCGGCCGCTACACCGGCGCCTACCCGCGCTCCTCCCCCGGCGGCTGGCAGCTGATCGGACACACCGACGCCGTGCTGTGGGACCCGTCCCGCGAACCCGCCGCGCTGTTCAGCCCGGGAACCCGGGTCCGGTTCGCGATCGAGGAATCATGACCGGAGCGGCGGGACACAGCGCGGTAGGACCCGGGCGAGAGAGCGTGGCGGAGGAAGCATGACCGTGACCGTGATCAGCGCAGGCCTGCTGACGACCGTCCAGGACCTCGGCCGCCCCGGGCACGCGCACCTGGGCGTGCCGCGGTCCGGCGCGCTCGACCAGCCCGCCCACCGGCTGGCCAACCGCCTGGTCGGCAACCCCGCGACGGCGGCCACCCTGGAGACCACCGTGCTCGGCTGCACGCTGCGGGCGGACCGGGCGGTGACGGTCGCCGTGGCCGGCGCGCCGTGCGCCGTGCGGGTCGACGGGCGGCCCGCCGCCTGGGGCGCCCCGGTGCGGCTGCCCGCCGGGGCGGTGCTGGAGGTGGGCCCGGCGACCCGGGGCGTGCGCAGCTACCTCGCCTTCGCCGGCGGGGTCGCCGCCGACCCGGTGCTCGGCAGCCGTTCGACCGATCTGCTGTCGGGGCTGGGCCCCGCTCCGCTGGCCCCCGGGGACGCGCTGCCGCTCGGCGAGCCGGTCGGCCCGGCCGCCGGGGTGGACGTGCTGCCGGTGCCCGCGCCGCCCGAACCGCTGCTGCTGCCCGTGCTGTTCGGGCCGCGCGAGGACTGGTTCACGGCCCGGTCGCCCGCCGTCCTGACCGGTTCCGACTACCGCGTCTCCCCCACCAGCAACCGGATCGGCCTGCGCCTGGAGGGCCCGCCGCTGGAGCGCGCCCGGGACGGTGAACTCCCCAGCGAGGGCATGGTGTTGGGAGCAATCCAGGTCCCGCCGGACGGGCGCCCGGTGGTCTTCCTGGCCGACCACCCCACCACCGGCGGCTACCCCGTCATCGGGGTCGTGCCGGCCGCCGCGCTCCCCGCCGCCGCCCAGGCCGTCCCGGGCACCCCGGTCCGCTTCACCCCGGCGGGGCGCCGGTAGCGGGCCGGCGCGGGCGGGCCGAAGGTAGCGGGCGGGGCCGGCGCGGGCGGGCCGAAGGTAGCGGCCGGGGCCGCCGGGATCAGCCCCGGCGGACGGCCTGGGCGGCCTGGCGGGTGCGCCGGACGGCCCGGTGGAGGCGCTGGACGGCGATGAAGCGGTTCATCGCGTCGGTCAGGGTGAGCCGGTACTTGACCCGGAGCTGGGCGTTGAGGCCGGCGATGCGGTCGGGGCCGATGGCGTGCAGCAGGCGGCTGACGTGCCGCTGGTAGACCTCCCAGTAGTTGCGGTCGCCGTCCGGAACGGACCAGAAGAACATCGGGATCTCCTCGGTCAGGCAGTTCCGGTCGTAGGCGCGCAGGTGCTGCTCGGTGAACAGCGGTTCCGGGCGGGCGAGCAGCCACTCGCGGACGAGTTCCATCGAGCGGACCCGGTCGATCACGCCGCGCGGGTCGGTCTTCTTCTGGGTGATGGAGAGGGCGCCGTCCTCGCGGACCCGCCAGTGGTAGATCGGCTCGGCGAGGACGTCGACGTGCGTGGCGAGGAAGTGGTGGGGGACGCTGACCGGGGCGTCCTCGTAGAGGATGCCCTCCGGGTAGAGGATGCCCGCGGTGTCGAAGAAGGAGCGCCGGTAGACCTTGTTCCAGGCGGTGCGGTCGGTGACCAGGGCGGGGGTCTCGCTGACGTGGGTGCGCAGCCGGGTCTCACGGAAGGCGCGCCGGTGGGCGTGCGAGGGGGTGAGGCCGGTGGTGCGCAGGCGCATCGCGTTGCCGGTGACGAAGTCGGAGCCGGTCCCGTCCAGCGTGCTGATCATCAGCTGGTAGGCGTGCGGGGGCAGGGTGTCGTCGCTGTCGACGAAGGTCAGGTACTCGGTGCCGGCGGCGAGGTGGCGCCAGCCGGTGTTGCGGGCGGCGCCGAGGCCCTGGTTCTCCTGCTGGACCAGCCGGAAGCGGGGGTCGGCCTCGGCGTAGGACTTGGCGATGACCGGGCCGTCGTCGGTGGAGCCGTCGTCGACCATGACGCACTCGAAGTCCGTGAAGGTCTGCGCCGCGATCGAGTCCAGGCACTCCCCGAGGTAGCGCTCGACGTTGTAGATCGGGACGACGACGGACAGACGCGGGGCCATCGGACGGCCTTTCGCTCAGGAGCGGACGGGCCGGTCGGCCGGGAGGCCGCCGACCGCCGGTGACCGGCGGTGCTCTGAGCGTAGCGATCGCGCGCCGGTCGCGGGCGAACAACGGGTAGCGGTGAGTCTTCCGTTCGGTGTGGCCGGTGTGGCCGCCGCGACCGGGGTCAACGGCCTTGGCGGGCGGGCCCGGTGGGAGGTGCAGGTGAGGACGGGGGAGGACCCCGGACCGCCCGACCGGTCCGGGGCCCTCCTGCTCACCCGGGGCTCAGACGCTCTTCGCGTCGGCGAAGCGGGAGGAGACGTCCTGCCAGTTGACGACGTCCCACAGACGGGTGACGTAGTCCGGGCGGACGTTGCGGTACTGCAGGTAGTACGCGTGCTCCCAGGCGTCGAAGGCGAGCAGCGGGGTGGTGCCCTGGCCGACGTTGCCGTGGTGGTCGTAGACCTGCTCGACGATCAGGCGCTTGCCGAGCGGCTCCCAGGAGAGGATGCCCCAGCCGGAGCCCTGGACGCCGGTGGTGGCGTTGGTGAGCTGCTTCTTGAAGGCCTCGAAGCTGCCGAAGTGCTCGGTGATGGCGTCGGCCAGCTCGCCCTCGGGGCGGTCGCCGCCCTCCGGGGAGAGGTTCTGCCAGAACAGCGAGTGCAGCACGTGGCCGGACAGGTGGAACGCGAAGGTCTTCTGCAGGCCGACCAGACCGCCGAACTGCTCCTTGTCGCGCGCCTCGGCGAGCTGCTCCAGGGTGTCGTTCGCGCCCTTGACGTAGGCGGCGTGGTGCTTGGAGTGGTGCAGCTCCAGGATCTCGGCGGACATCGCCCGCTCGAGCGCGGAGTAGTCGTACGGCAGGTCGGGAAGCGAGTAGGCGCCCATGGTGGGACACGGCCCTTTCGACGATGGTGATGATCGTGCCGGGACAACACTATTGCGTATGGGTTGCAGGAACGAAGCATGGGCTCCTGCTTATTCCCGGCCTGACTGCTCGTCGCGCGGCGGCGGAGCGGACGCAGAAGTCCTCGCCGGGGTCTTCCCTTTACCTGAATGAGTGTGCCATTTTACATGTCACACATCAGGTTCCGTCCGTGCGCCCCAGCCGCACGGCCCCCTCACGGTCCCGGAGGCCCCACTCCCATGCGTCCCTTCCGGATAGCGAAGGCGCACGCGCGCAGAGTCCCTGCGCTCGGCGTCGCCTTCCTCCTCGCGCTCGGGCTGTTCGCCCCGCAGGCGCACGCGGCCGAGTCGCCGTCGACGTCCGCCGCCCCGAAGGCCCGGACGGCGGCACCGCCGCACGCCGTCCCGGTGCCCAAGTCCCCCGACACCCCGGAGGATCCCCGCCCGCTCGCCTCACAGACCCAGGGCCGGCCCACCGCCCCGACGGCCGGCGGCACCGTCGACACCCCCGCCGCCGCCCGCACCGCCCGCCGACTGGCCGCCTGCGACACCGCCGCGTTCACCGGCAAGACCGGCGCGGCGCTGGTCCAGCAGGTCAGATCGGCCGGACTCGACTGCGTCAACACCCTGTTCACCCTCACCGGCGACAACGCCAAGGCCGCCTTCAACGAGGCCCAGATGGTGACCGTCGCCGACGCCCTGCGCGACACCGCCGCCGCCTACCCCGGCGACAACTCCACCTCCGCCGGGCAGTTGGTGCTGTTCCTGCGCGCCGGCTACTACGTGCAGTGGTACCACCCCGACGCCACCGGGCCGTACGGCGCCGCCCTGCGGACGTCGATCCGCGGCGCGCTGGACGCCTTCTTCGCCGCCCCGCACAGCAAGGACGTCAGCGAGGCCAACGGCGCCACCCTGGCCGAGGCCGTCACGCTGATCGACAGCGCCCGGGAGAACGCCCGCTACACCGGCGTGGTCAAGCGCCTGCTCGACGGTTACACCGGTGGGTGGACCGGCTCGATGGCAGCCGCCGTCGGCAACACCGCCACCGTCATCGAACGCGGCTTCGAGCTCCCCGAGTTCACCGCCGCCCTGCAGGCCGACCCGTCCTTCGCCACCACCATGGCCTCCTTCGTCACCCGCAACGCCGACCGGCTCACCGGCTCCGACCCGGTGACCGGCGTCGGCATCCAGATCGGCAACCTGGTCGCCGTCGACGCGCTCCGGGCCCAGGGCCGACCGATCGTCAAGGACCTGGTCAACCGCTACCCGCTGGTCGGCAACACCGGTCCGCTCACCATGAACCTGCTCTGGTTCGCGGAGAAGAAGGACCCGGGCAACTGCTCCTACTACGGCACCTGCGACGTGCCCGCCAAGCTCGTCCCGCTGGTGCTCAGGAGCGACCACACCTGCAACCCGAACCTGCGCATCCGCTCGCAGAGCATGACCGCCCAGCAGAACGCCGACACCTGCACCAGCCTGGTCAACCAGGACGCGTTCTTCCACCGGGTGGTCAAGGACAACGGCCCGGTCGCCGACGACCGCAACACCTCCCTGGAGGTCGTCGTCTTCGACGACTACTACAACTACAGCCTCTACGCCTGGGAGATGTACAACATCGCCGTCGACAACGGCGGCATGTACGAGGAGGGCAAGCCGGCCGAGCCCGGCAACCAGGCCCGCTTCATCGCCCACCAGGCGGACTGGCTGCGCCCGAGCTTCCAGATCTGGAACCTCAACCACGAGTACACCCACTACCTCGACGGCCGCTACGACATGTACGGCGACTTCGATGCGGGCATGACCACCCCGACCATCTGGTGGGTCGAGGGCCTGGCCGAGTACGTCTCCTACAGCTACCGGGGCGTCCACTACGACGACGCCGTCACCCAGGCCGGCCTGGGCACCTACCCGCTGAGCACCCTCTTCGACTCCACCTACGACAACGCCGACTCCACCCGGGTCTACAACTGGGGCTACCTGGCGGTGCGTTACATGCTCCAGTCGCACCCGCAGGACGTCGACGCGCTGCTCGCCAAGTACCGCGTCGGCGACTGGAACGGCGCCCGCACCCTGCTCAAGACCACCATCGGCACCCGCTACGACGCCGACTTCGCGACCTGGCTCAAGGCCTGCGCCGCCGACAACTGCGGCTCCCTGCCCACCGATCAGGCCCCGCTGTGCGCCGCCGCCGACACCCGGCAGTACGACAAGAACTGCCGCCGCGACGGCGTCGCCGCCACCACCGGCAACTACGGGTACAGCTTCCTCTACCTGCCCGCCGGGGTGAAGCAGCTGACCATCACCACCGCCGGCGGCACCGGCAACGCCGACCTGTACTACAACGGGCCGTCCTGGGCCACGAGTTCGTCGTACCAGGCGAAGTCCGCCGGCTCCGGCAACGGCGAGAGCCTGACCATCGCCGACCCGCCGGCCGGCTGGGTCTACTTCAGCCTGTACGCCCAGCAGGGGTTCGACGGCGTGACCGTCACCACCACGTACAACTGATCGCCACCACCGCTCCGCACCGGAGGGTCCCGCGTCCGCGCGGGGCCCTCCCCGCGCGTCCCGCCCTCCGTCCGGTGGGGTGGCCGTGGGCGCTCAGGCCGTCGCCGCCCAGGTGACCAGCGGCGGGCGGACGGCGGCGCACAGCGGGTGACCCTTGGCGTCGGTGAGGCCGAGGCGGGCGACCAGCAGGCCGGTGTCGACCGCCTGCGCCAGGACGCCCCGGTCCACCGCGGCCAGCAGCAGCTTCGCCCGGCGGAACAGCCGCCAGGCCTCGCCGTCCGGCGTCACCCAGTTCAGGTAGACGAACCGCCCGCCCGGCCCGCCCTGGACGTACCGCCCGGTGACGTCCGCCCCGCCGTCCGGCAGCCGCTTCACCGCGCACTCCAGCGACCACCGCGCGCGTGGTGCGTCGCCGGGCTGCGGGTCCAGCAACTCGGCCGGGCGGCCACGGCGTTGGACGGCGACGTGGATGTCCCGGTAGCCCGGGAAACCCGGCCCGGCGCCGCACGGGCGGCCGGGCAGGTCGATGGCCTCGATCCTCAGCTCCATACCGCCATCGTCCCCCACCCCGGCCCGCACCGGGCGCCGGGCACGCCCGGCCGGTCAGTCGCCCGGCGGCGGTGGGAACACCACGTGGTCACCGGCCCGTTCGAGGCACCGCCAGGACTCCTCGACCTTCGAGCTCGTCGGCAGCACATCGATCCGGAGCTCGTGCTCCAGCGTGATCCGCAGGTCGCCCTCCGGCGCCCGTTCGACCGCCAGCACCCGTGGCTCCCGCCGCTTCAGGAACTCCCGCAGCGCGTCGGCGCCGATGTCGTAGGCGAGGCCCTCACCCTCCCCGACGGGCACCAGGTCGTCCGAGCCGAGGTAGACCTCCCCGCACTGGACGATCCGGAACGGGCACCGGGCGTGCACCGCGAAGCGGGTGCCCGTCGACACCTCCCCCGACTCCCCGAGCGGCCACTCGACCGTCTCACCGAAGTCGACCACGCCCATCCCGCCGAACCGGTAGACGTTGACCCACACTTCCCCGACCAGCCGCCGCAGCAGCCGGTCCCCCGCGTCCCCGCCCTCGGCGGGCTCCCCGTTGCTCCCCATCAGGCCATCGTCGTTCATCCGGCCGGACGGCTCACCCCGTTTTCGCCGTTCCTTTGCTCTGCCGCTACGCGGCTCCGCCACCAGGTCAGGCCGACGGCGGGGCCATGGTGAGGACGGACGGGACGGTGGCGGGGGCGGCGAGCCGGAGCAGGCCGTGGCCGATGCCGGCCAGGCCGACCAGCAGGGAGGGGCTGTGCACCCCGTGCGGCAGCCCGCACCGCCGCCCCCGGGCCTCCAGGTCGTCCAGGACGGCGTGGGCCTGCCGTTCGGTGGCGGCCCGCCAGGCGCCGCCGGCGAGGTGGAGGGCCTCCAGGTTGCCGAGGTCGCCGTGGCAGAGCGAGGAGTTGTGACCGAAGCCCGCCCGCAGGACGGTGCCGAGCGCGGTGTCGCGTTCGGCCAGGAGGGCGTCCCGCCGTTCGGGCAGCAGGTCGGCGAGCGCGGTGCGGGCCAGTGCGATGCCGGCCGCGCCGTGGCACCAGAGGGCGGGGAAGCCCGGACCGTCGGGGCCGCCGTCCTCGCGGACGTCGCGCCAGTTGGCGGCGGTGGCGTCGAACAGGGTGTGCTCGTACTCCACGGCGGCGAGGGCGAGTCGGGCCGCGCGCGGGTCGCCGAGCCGGTGGCCGGCCCGGGCCAGCGCCCAGGCGATGCCGGAGCCGCCGTGGGCGAAGCCCGCGAGCGGGCGGTCCACGCTCTCCGCCAGGGCCGCGGGCAGCCAGCCGGTGCCGCCCTCGGGGTGCGGGGCGGCGGCCCGGACGAGGCGTTCGACGCAGAGCGCCAGCGCGTCGGTGACTGCGGGCCCGGGGCGGACGGCCTCCCAGGCGAGCAGGCCGCCGATGGTCCCGGCGTTCCCGGCGAGGACGTCGTACTGGGTGTCCTCCCCGGCGGTGGCGGCGATGCGGTCGAGGACCAGGGAGCCCAGCGCGTCCAGTTCGGGGTCCGGGTGGTCGGCGGTGAGCTGGGCGAGCGCGTGGAGCACGCCGCCGGTGCCGGCCAGGCCGCCGCCGAGCCGGTCGGCGCGGCGGCGGATCTGCTGACGCAGCGTCAACTCCGCTGCTCGGGCGGCCTCGCGGTGGTCACGGTCGCCGGTCACCAGGGCGAGCTGGTGGAGGAAGAGGGCGATGCCCGCGGTGCCGCTGTAGAGGTCGGGGCCCAGCTCGGCGGGGGCCCAGCGGCCGGGCGGGGTCCAGTTGGGGCCGGCCCAGGCGAGGTCGGCGCCGCCCCGGTAGGCCTCGCGGAGCAGCTGTTCGCCGGCCTCCACGGCCTCGGCGAGGGCGCGGGCCGCCAGGTCCGGACCGGGCGCGGTCGGTGCCGGCCGTTCCCTCGGCGGGTGGCTCCGGGCGATGGCCGTGGCGGTGGCGGTTCCGCGCGGCTCGTACGCGCCGTCGGCCGTCATCACCGAGAGCCTGAGCAACTGGAGTTGGCGGGCGAGGTCGTCCTCGCCGAGGCCGTCCGCCTTGGCGAGTGCCAGGTCGAGGGCCGGCCGGTCGGTGACGCCCGGGATCAGGGCGCCGGTGGAGGAGCGGGCGTCGACGCCGTCCGGCCGGATGGTGAAGACGGGCACGTCGCCGCGCCACAGGTCGGCGCGCTCGTGCGCGACGAAGGCGAGGGCCTGCTCCTCCCAGCCGACGAGTGCCCAGAGCCGGTCGAGATGGCGGTCCTGGTCGAGGGCGTCGCGCAGCACGTCGGGGTGGCAGGCGGTGTTGAGCAGGCTGCGGTACTCGAAGGTGTCGCGGCGCAGCAGGCGGGTCTCGTCGGCCGCGAAGGCGCCGAGCAGCGAGCGGAGTTGCGGCTTGTCGGCGGCGAGCAGCCGGTAGGCCTCGGTGAAGCCGGCCTCCAACTCGGCCAGGTGGTCGGCGAGTCGCAGCGACCGGCCGGCCGGAACGGGTCGACTGCCGGGGGCTTCGACGGGCAACCGCCGGTACTCCAGCCGGAGTTCGTCCGTGCCCTGGCCGACCAGGACGGGCAGCGGGCGGGGCGGGAGGCTGCCCGGGTCCCAGCCGAGGGCGGAGATGTCGGCGCCGCCGTTGCCCTCGTCCCACATCCGCTCGGGCAGCAGGCCGGACCGCAGCACCGAGTGCCGGGCCTGGTGGCGGGCGAGCCGCTCGGACTCGGAGAGGTCCTTGGCGGGCTCGCGCAGGTCGGGGTGGAGGATCGCCTCCAGGTCGATCAGGACGGGCTGGTCCCGGACGGCTAGCAGGTTCTGGGCGTGGCAGTCGACGGCGTCGAGCGCGTACATCAGCGCGCAGAGCGTGCCGGCGCGGTGGTAGAAGGCGCTCAACTCGGCTTCGTCGCGAACCGGTTCGGCGCTCAGGTGGGCGACCCAGCCGTAGCCGTCACCGGGCAGGTGGGCCACGTCGCGCAGCGGTAGCCGCAGCTGCGGGTTGAGCCAGTGGAGCAGCTGCTGGAAGTGGGTCTCGGCGCCGAGCGGCCGCGGCTTGTAGACGAGCCGGACACCGTGCTCGAAGCGCAGCGAGCTGACCGTGGCTCCGCCGCGGTGCGGGTCGCCGAGGCCGGTGGCGAGTTCGGTGAGCCGGCCGAGCGGGCGGCCGTCGGCGAAGGTGCGGGCGAGCGCGGGCAGGTCGGCGGCGAGGCGGCGGAACAGGGTGAGGGTGGTGTCCGTCCACTGCTCGGCGAGGGTGGTGAGGCGGAAGGCCAGGACCGGGTACTCGGCGAGCAGGCGCAGCGCCCGCTCGGGGCGGGCCAGCCGGTCGACGAGGTCCCGGTAGCGGAGTTCGGGGGTGTCGCCGACCGACTCGCCGGTGAGGCGGGCGACGTGGAGTTCGGTGATGACGGTCCTGGTCACCATCCCGTGGACGGTACCGGTCAGCGCGGGGAGGGCCAGCGCGGCCAGCTCCTCGGGAGTGCCGGGCGCGGGGACGTCCAGGGCGGCCAGTCCGGCCCGGAGGCGGTCGCGGGCGTCGGCGAGCAGCGGGGCGGCCGGCCGGGCGAACTCGTGCTCCTCGGGGACGTCCAGCTCGGCCGCCCGGTCGAAGGCGGCGGCGAGCCGCTCGGCCCAGGCCTGGGCCCCGAGACGGTCGGCGAGCGCGTCCGGGTGCTCGGCGAGGAGGGCGCCCAGGGCCTCGGGGTCGAGGCCGTCGGCGGCGAGGCGGTGCCCGAACCAGCCGGCCCGGTCGAAGGGCGCCTGGGCCTGCCAGCGCTCCAGCTTCCGGGCGGCGCGGTCGGCGCGGTCGGCGCGCTCGGTGTCGCTGACGGACCCGGCGTCGCCGACGGACCCGGCGGCGGCGGACCCGGCGGGCTGCGGGGCGGGCCGCTCCGGCGCCCGGCCGCGGGCGTTCAGCGGAACGGCTCGGGCGGCCGCCCGCAGGAGTTCGGACGCCAGGGGTTCGGACGCGTCGACCACGGGGCGGTGCTGCCTCTCTGCTTGCTCGCGCTACTCGCTACTCGCTACTTGCCGGTTGCCGGTCGGCCAGGTCCGGCGCGGACCCCGGGCGGTCGTACGACCGGGCCCGGGATCGGCGCCGGACCCCGGTCTCAGTAGCTGCAGACGCGGCCGCAGCTGGACCAGCCGTCACAGGTGCTGTTCTGCACCGCGGCGGTCACGTAGAGCTCGTCCACCAGCTCGCCGGCCGGGTGGACCGAGTGTCCCTGGCCGAGGGTGAGCCGGAAGTCCTCGTCCTTGAGCGCGCGAACCTGATCGGCTGTGGGCTGCATGATGCCTCCTGCGAGCGTTCGGGTGTGGCACGGGTGTGCCGGTCCGGGATCCTGACAGCGCCCCACCCGTCACACCAGGGGCGGGCGGATCGGCGGTACGTATTTCGGCCATGGTCGAAGAATGGGCCCCGGCGCCGCCTCGCCGCCGTTCCACCAGGCCGGACCGGGTCCGCTTCCGCCGCCCGACCGCCCGAGGAGCCCGGTGCGACCCCGGGCGGCCCGGAACGGCCCCGCACCTGGCCGAAAGCGACCGGCCGTGCCCGGGTGGAACCAGGCCGTTGGTTTGAGCCCGGAGCTCCTGTGGCAGCGCCCCGCACCGGGGGCCAGGATGGAGGCCCGAGCGACCCCGGCCCCGATCGGAGTGCGATGAGCGAGCAGCACAACCTGGTCCTGCTGACCTTCCCCGACACCACCACCTGGCGCCACGCCCTCGACGGCGCCCAGCGCCTGCCGGGGCTGCGGATGGCGGCGGCGCTGGAGCGCAGCGCCGACGGCGTGCTGGAGATCAAGGACACCTTCACCCGGGGTGCGGGCGTGGCCACCGTCGGCTCGGGGCTGCTGGGCGGGCTGGTGGGGCTGCTCGGCGGGCCGGTCGGGGTGCTGCTGGGGTTCGCGGCGGGGGCGGCGCTGGGCAACGCGGCCGAGGAGCACCTCGCCACCGAGGCCGGTGCCGCGCTGATCGTGCTCTCCCCGCGGGTGCCGGACGGCGGGGCGATGCTCGCCCTGGAGGTGCGGGAGGCCTCGCCCGGGCCGGCCGACGAGCTCGCCGCCCAGTACGGGGCGTCGGTCGAGCGGATCGACGAGCAGACGTTCACCGAGCAGGTCCGGGCGGCGGAGAAGAAGGCCGAGGAGGACAGCACCGGCACCGGGGAGGAGTCCTGAGGTCGGGGGCCACCGGGCGGCCGTAGGCGTCATCCTTCCGACGTAGTCACCCGGTGTACCGGCTGCCGCCGTTCGCGGGGCTGTCCCCACCGGCGCCGGGCCGCCACACTGTCCCGGTGATCGACGTGATCAACCACCCCGCGGCGCAACGCCTGCGCACCGCGGCGGCCCGGCTGGGCGGCGGCCCGGGCGCGGCGCCGCCGCCCCGGCCGACCCGCCGCGGCCAGGCCTTCGACCTGGCCCTGACCCTGCTCCTCTGCGTCACCGTCGCCCGCTACGCCGAGGTCGCGGCGAACCTGGACGGCGTCGGCTGGAACCCGCTGCTACAGCTGGCACCGGCCTTCCCGCTGCCGCTGGTGCTGCGCCGGCGCCACCCGCTGGCGGTGCTGTGGTCGGTGCTGCCGGGCGCGCTGCTGCTCCGGACCCAGCACGGGGACCTCGCGTACTGGGCGGGCGTGGTGGTGATCGTCGCCGCCTACGGCGCGGCCGCGTACGGGCGCCGGCCGGTGGCCGTGCTGTCGGGCCTGGCGGCCGCCACCGTGACCCTGGTGGTGGTGTTCGACGACGCCTATCTGCCCCACCTCCAGCGGTCGGTGGTCGCCGTGCTGGTCCTGGTCCCGGTGTTCGCGGTGGCCTACGAACTGCGGATGTGGCGCGGCCGGGTGGCGGAGGGGCGGGCCCGGGTGTCCGCGCTGGAGCGGGAGCGGTCGGCCGCGCTCCAGCGCGCGGTGGAACTGGAACGCGCGCGCATCGCACGGGAGTTGCACGACGTGGTGACCCACAACGTGAGCATGATGACCATCCAGGCCGGGGCCGCCCGCAAGATCCTGGACACCGCCCCGGACCGGGCCCGCGAGGCGATGGCCGCGGTGGAGGCGGGCGGGCGCGCGGCGATGACCGAACTGCGGCACGTGATGGGCCTGTTGACCATCGACGCGGGCCCGGACGAGGACCCGGCGGCCGCCGCCGACCTCAGCCCGCAGCCCGGCCTGGACCGACTGGACGCCCTGGTCGAGGGCGTCCGGCGGGCCGGACCGAGCGTGCGGCTGACCGTGCGCGGGGAGCACCGGCCCGTCCCGCCCGGGGTCGGGCTCGCCGCCTACCGGGTCGTCCAGGAGGCGCTCACCAACACCGTCAAGCACGCGGGCGGCGCCGACGCCGCGGTGACCGTCGACCACGCCCCCGACCACCTGCGGGTGGAGGTCACCGACACCGGCGGCCGCCCCACCGGCGCCGCCGCCACCGGCGACGGGCGCGGCCTGCTCGGGCTGCGCGAACGTCTCGCCGTCTACGGCGGGACCCTGCGGACCGGCCCCCGGCCGGGCGGCGGCTACCGCGTCACGGCCTCGATACCGCTGGAGAATCGGGAGAGTCGGGAGAGTTCGGGGAGTTGGGAGAGTTGATGACCGTGGCCGACGCGCCGCCGATCCGGGTGGTGGTCGCCGACGACCAGGCGCTGGTGCGGATCGGGTTCCGACTGATCCTGGAGTCCGAGGGGATCGAGGTGGTGGCCGAGGCCGAGGACGGCGAGCAGGCCGTCGCCGCCGTCCGCCGGACCAGGCCCGACGTGGTGCTGATGGACATCCGGATGCCCGGCCTGGACGGACTGGAGGCCACCCGGCGGATCCTCGCGGACCCGTCGACCCGGCCGCCCCGGATCATCATGCTGACCACCTTCGACCTGGACCACTACGTCTACGCGGCGATGGCCGCCGGGGCCAGCGGCTTCCTGCTCAAGGACGTCACCCCGGAGCATCTGGCCGCCGCCGTCCGGCTGGTCCGCACCGGTGACGCGCTGCTCGCCCCGGCGATCACCCGCCGTCTGGTCGAGCGCTTCGCCCGCCCGGCCGTCCCGGCCGCGGCCGCCCCGCACCGCGAACTGGCCACCCTCACCCCGCGCGAGCTGGAGGTGACGACGCTGCTCGCCCGCGGCCTCAGCAACGCCGAGCTGGCCGCCCGGCTGCAGCTCTCCGAGGCGACGGTGAAGACCCATGTGGCCCGGATCCTGGGCAAGTTGGGGCTGCGGGACCGGGCCCAGGTGGTGGTCGCGGCGTACGAGACCGGACTGGTCAGCGTGGGCACACCCGCGCCCGCACCCGCACCCGCACCCGCACCCGGTCCGCGCTGACACACGACGGGAGCCCGGGGGCAGTGGCCCCCGGGCTCCCGGCTACCGCAGTGCTACACCAGGTCGAAGCGGTCCGCGTTCATGACCTTGACCCAGGCCGCGACGAAGTCCTCGACGAACTTCTCCTTGGCGTCGTCGGCCGCGTACACCTCGGCGACGGCGCGCAGTTCGGAGTTCGAGCCGAAGACCAGGTCGGCCCGGGTGCCGGTCCACCTGACCTTGCCGGCCGCGTCCCGGCCCTCGAAGGTGTGGGCGTCCTCCGAGGTGGACGTCCAACTGGTGCCCAGGTCCAGCAGGTTGACGAAGAAGTCGTTCGTCAGCACGCCCGGGGTCTCGGTCAGCACACCGTGCGCGGACTGCTGGTGGTTGGCGCCCAGCACACGCAACCCGCCGACCAGCACGGTCAGTTCGGGCGCGCTGAGGCCCAGCAGGTTCGCCTTGTCGAGCAGCAGGAACTCGGCCGGCAGCCGGTTGCCCTTGCCGACCCAGTTGCGGAAGCCGTCCGCCTTGGGCTCCAGCGCGGCGAAGGACTCGGTGTCGGTCAGCTCCTGCGGCGCGTCCACCCGGCCGGGCGCGAACGGCACCTCGACGGCCAGCCCGGCCGCCTTGGCCGCCTGCTCGACGCCGACGCCGCCGGCCAGCACCACCAGGTCCGCCAGCGAGACCTGCTTGTCGCCGGCCTGCGCGTTGAACTCCCGCTGCACGCCCTCCAGCGCCCGCAGCACCCCGGCCAGCCGGTCCGGCTCGTTGACCTCCCAGCCGGCCTGCGGCTGCAGCCGGATCCGGCCGCCGTTGGCACCGCCGCGCTTGTCGCTGCCGCGGAAGGAGGAGGCCGCGGCCCAGGCCGCGGAGACCAGCTCGGAGACCGACAGCCCGGTCGCGGCGATCCGCCGCTTGAGGTCCGCGACGTCGGCGACCCCGACCGGCTGGTACGAGACGGCCGGCAGCGGGTCCTGCCAGAGCAGGTGCTCGCTCGGGACCTCCGGGCCGCGGTAGCGGACCACCGGGCCCATGTCACGGTGGGTGAGCTTGTACCAGGCACGGGCGAAGGCGTCCGCGAACTCCGCCGGGTTCTCCAGGAAGCGGCGGGAGATCGGCTCGTACACCGGGTCGAAGCGCAGCGACAGGTCGGTGGTGAGCATGATCGGGGTGTGCCGCTTGGCCGGGTCGTGGGCGTCCGGCACGGTGCCCTCGCCGGCGCCGTCCTTCGGCTTCCACTGGTGGGCGCCGGCCGGGGACTTCGTGAGCTCCCACTCGTAGCCGAACAGCGTCTCGAAGAAGCTGTTGTCCCAGGTGATCGGGGTGGCGGTCCAGATGCCCTCCAGGCCGCTGGTGATCGCGTCACCGCCGACACCGGTGCCGTAGGCGCTCTTCCAGCCGAGGCCCTGCTGCTCCATCGGCGCGTCCTCCGGGTCCGGGCCGACGTTGTCCGCCGGGCCGGCGCCGTGGGTCTTGCCGAAGGTGTGGCCGCCGGCGATCAGCGCGACGGTCTCCTCGTCGTTCATCGCCATCCGGTAGAAGGTCTCGCGGATGTCGCGGGCGGCGGCGATCGGGTCCGGGTTGCCGTTGGGGCCCTCCGGGTTGACGTAGATCAGGCCCATCTGCACGGCGGCCAGCGGGCTCTCCAGCTCGCGGTCGCCGGTGTAGCGCTCGTCGCCGAGCCAGGTGGTCTCCGGGCCCCAGTAGACGTCCTCGTCCGGCTCCCACTCGTCGACCCGGCCGCCGCCGAAGCCGAAGGTCTCGAAGCCCATGCCCTCCAGGGCGACGTTGCCGGTCAGCACGATCAGGTCGGCCCAGGACAGGCTGCGGCCGTACTTCTTCTTGACCGGCCAGAGCAGGCGGCGGGCCTTGTCCAGGCTGGCGTTGTCCGGCCAGCTGTTCAGCGGGGCGAAGCGCTGCTGGCCGCCGCCGGCGCCGCCGCGGCCGTCACTGATCCGGTAGGTGCCGGCGCTGTGCCAGGCCATCCGGATCATGAACGGGCCGTAGTAGCCGAAGTCGGCCGGCCACCAGGGCTGCGAGGTGGTGAGCACCTCCTGGATGTCCCGCTTCACGGCCGCGAGGTCGAGGGCGTCGAAGGCCGCGGCGTAGTCGAAGTCCGCGCCGAGCGGGTTGGCCACGGCGGGGTTCTTGGCGAGGATCTTCAGGTTCAGCCGCTCCGGCCACCACTGGCGGTTCCCGCCGCCCTGGGTGGGGTGAAGCGCGCGCCCGTGGTTGACCGGGCAGCCGCCCGCGCTCGCCTCTACACCGGTTGCATCGTGGATCTCAGACATGGGAATCCTTCCCTACAAGGCGGATCACGGTGTCTCTACTGCTACCTACGGCATCTACATGCTGCTACTGCTGCCACTGCTGCTGTCTGGAACTACCGCTACCCAGGCTAGCGCCGGAGCCGATCCTACGATGGACGAAATCCAAGTCAAGAAAGACACCAAGTCCATATCCGATCGGGATCCGGAAGCCCCCGGATGTGAATTGCTAAACTCCGGTCTTCCCCTTGACCTGAATAGGTGAACCGTATGAGTGACCTGCTGGAGCGGCTGCGCGAGCGCGGCTGGCGCCTCACCTCCCAGCGGCGCGTCGTGGCCGAGGTCCTGGACGGCGAGCACGTGCACCTGACCGCCGACGAGGTGCACGCCCGCGCGGCCGAGCGCCTCCCGGAGATCTCCCGCGCGACGGTCTACAACACCCTCGGCGAGCTGGTCACCCTCGGCGAGGTTATCGAGGTCTCCACCGACGGGCGCGCCAAACGCTACGACCCCAACGCCCACCACCCGCACCAGCACCTGATCTGCACCGGCTGCGGCGCCATCCGCGACGTCCACCCGCTCGGCGACCCGCTCACCGACCTCCCGGCCGACCAGCGCTTCGGCTTCGCGCTCTCGGGCGCCGAGGTCACCTACCGGGGGCTCTGCCCGGCCTGCGCGGGCTGACCGCTCCGGCACCGGGGGAATCGTTCCGGCTGCCCGGGCCGTCGGTCCAGCCGGCCGGGCCGTCGGTTCAGCCGGCCGAGCCGTCCTGCCAGCGGACCGGCAGGCTCTTGAGCCCGTTCTGGAAGTTGGACACCAGCCGCTGCGGCCGCCGCTCCGGGTCGAGCGCGAGGCCCGGGAGGCGCTCCAGCAGATGACGCAGGGCGGACCGCAGCTGCAGCCGCGCGAGTTGGGCGCCCACGCAGAAGTGCGGGCCGTAGCCGAAGCTCACGTGGTCGTTCGACGTGCGGGAGACGTCGAAGCGGTCCGGCTCGGGGAACACGGCCTCGTCGCGGTTGGCGGAGGCGTGGTACACCACCACCTTGTCGCCCGCGCGGATCGACTGCCCGGCGAGCTCCGTGTCCCGGGTCGCGGTGCGCCGGAAGTGCACCACGGGCGGCCAGCAGCGGAGCATCTCCTCCACCGCCGACGGTATCAACTCCGGCCGCTCGCACAGCAGTCGGTACTGATCGGGATGGCTGAGCAGGGTGTGCAGGCCGCCCGGCAGGCCGTTGCGCACGGTCTCGTTCCCGGCGACGGCGAAGAGGAAGAACATGGTCTCGAACTCCTCGACCGTCAGACCCGCCCCGAGCGTCCGGGCCAGCACACCGCCCGGGTCGGGCCGGGCGGCCAGGGCGTGCGCGTAGGCGAACATGTCGGCCAGCGCGGCGCGGGAGCGCGGATCGACCGGACGGCCGTCCGGGGTGGTCCGGGCGGTCGGGCGGCGCGCGAGGGCGAGGCGGCCGACGTCGGTCAGGGCCGCCGGGTCGACCGTACTGGCGAAGGCGTAGTCGGCGTCCTGGTAGCCGATCACCCGGTTCGCCCAGTCCAGCAGCAGCCCCCGGTCCTGCTCGGGCACCCCCATCACCCGGGCCAGAGTCCACACCGGCAGGTCGGCGGCGATCGCCGTGAAGTCGGCGGCGCCGTCCGGCCGGACGGCCTCGACCAGCTCCCGGGCCCGGCCGTCGACCGCCTCCGCCAGCTCCGCCAGGGCGCGCGGGGTGAACGCCGCGGCCACGATGCGGCGCAGCCGGGCGTGGTCCGGGGGGTCCTGGTTGAGCATCATCGTGCGGACGAAGTCCAGGTCGGCCGGGGTCCCCGGGTCCCGGATCTGGGTCGCGCCGAGGTGCGAGGAGAACAGTTCGGGGCTGCGCAGCACCTGCTTCACGTCCGCGTGCCGCAGCACCGCCCAGTAGCCGACCCCGGACGGCCAGTCCCCCACCGCCGGCTCCTCCACCCAGCAGACCGGCGCCTGCGCCCGCAGCTCGCGGAACAGCTCGTACGGCACGCCGTCGGCGTACGTCTCGGGCCGGAAGATCCGGTTCACCCGCGCCTGGTCGACACCCATGGGGCCCGACCGTACGCCGCGGTCCGGCGGTCCACCAGACCCCGGTCGGGCGCGTTCACAGGCTCGTTCGCGGGCTCGTTCGCGGTGGTTTGTCGCGGATGCTCCCGTACCGCCCCGGGATCCCGTAGGGTCGGCCAATGGCGAAGTACTTCGACGTGCACCCCGAGTCCCCCCAACCGCGCACCATCAGCACCGTGGCCGACAGCGTCCGGTCCGGCGCCCTGATCGCGTACCCCACCGACTCCTGTTTCGCCCTCGGCTGCCGCCTGGACAACCACGACGGGCTGGAACGGATCCGGTCGATCCGACGCCTCGACGACCGCCACCACTTCACCCTGATGTGCCAGGACTTCGCCCAGCTGGGGCAGTTCGTCCAACTCGACAACTACGTCTTCCGGGCGGTCAAGGCCGCGACGCCGGGCAGCTACACCTTCATCCTCCCGGCCACCAAGGAGGTGCCGCGCCGGCTGCTGCACCCCAAGAAGAAGACCGTCGGGGTCCGGATCCCCGACCACGTCGTCACCCGGGCCCTGCTCGCCGAACTCGGCGAGCCGCTGGTCTCCAGCACCCTGATCCTCCCCGGCGAGGAGGAGCCGATGACCCAGGGGTGGGAGATCAAGGAACGGCTGGACCACGTGCTGGACGCCGTGCTGGACTCGGGCGACTGCGGCACCGAGCCGACCACGGTCATCGACTTCTCGGGCGGCGAGGTGGAGATCGTCCGCCGCGGGGCGGGGGACCCGGCGCGCTTCGAGTGACGGTGCGACGGCCCGGGGAAGGCCCGGGCCGCCACCCGGACCGGATTCGAACGCGGAAGCAGCGCCAGGGGGTTGCCGTTTCACCGCCGTCGGGCCAGTTTGATGGCGAGCAGGACCACAGCGAGCGCGAACGGGGGTCGCGCCGGGCCGTGGATCATGTCGTCAGAATGTCATGGACGGTGATGAGTTGTTCGAGTTGGGTAGGGTCGTCGACCCGCAGGATGGCAGACTCCACGGCGAGTTGGAGGCCGGGGCCGCGCAACCAGTCCACGAAGGCCTGATACGGGGCGCCCTGCCTGTCCCAGAAGGCGTTCTGCGGTTCGAGGCCGCCGCTCACGGCGAACTCGTACAGGCGCTCCACGGCCACCGGGGTGACGAGGAGTTCCCATTCTGCTAGCCGGCCGGTGAAGGCGGCCGGGGCCCGATCTCCTGCTGCCGCGAGGGCGCAGAGCACGGCCTCGGCGTCCCACCACTCGTCGGCGTTGTGCAGGACGTCCACCCAGAGGGCGTCCAGGAGTCGACGCAGGTAGCCGGCCTCCGGCCACTCCTGCCAGCCCGCCCGGGCGAGCTTGTTGCCGACCAACTCCAGGTCGGGGACGGTGAGTTCAGTGGTCAGCGCGAGTTGGAGGATGCGCGGGGCGAAATAGCGGAAGTCGGCGGGCGAACCGACGGTGTTGAGGACGGAGGTCGCGTAGTACGTCAGCTCGTCGGCGGTGAGCCGCTCGCGCGGCGTGTGGAGCAGCACGCTCAGTTCGGCGGGCCGGGTGCAGCAGGGGCAGGCGTCGAGGGCGGTCGGGCGCGGGGCCGCGGCAAAGGCGGCGGGGAGGCCGTGGATGAGGTGCTGCAGTGGGGTGCCGTCCGTCATGGACGCCATTCAACATGCCGGGCGAGCCCGTTCGGCGGCTGGCCGCCCGGGACAGCAGTAGGCCCAGGGCGTCGTCAACCGGGGGTTCCGGGGGACCACCCTTGCGGGCGGGAATCCGGGGCGTGGCGGGGAACAGATGCGATCACGGCGTGGTTGGGGCTGGGCGATGGACCGTGCGGCACTCGTGAAGGGCTTTCCCATGAAGATCGGCATTATCGGTGCGGGCAACATCGGCGGCAACCTGACGCGGCGGCTCACCGCGCTGGGGCACGAGGTCTCGGTGGCGAACTCCCGCGGGCCGGAGTCGCTGCGGGCACTGGCGGAGGAGACGGGCGCGACGGCGGTGCCGGCCACCGAGGCGGCCAAGGGTGCGCAGGTCGTGGTGGTGACGGTGCCGCTGAAGAACGTGCCGGACCTGCCGAAGGGGCTGTTCGACGGCGCCGCCGACGGGCTGGTGGTGATCGACACCGGGAACTACTACCCGAAGGAGCGCGACGGCCGGATCGACGCGATCGAGGACGACGGGCTGACGGAGAGCCGCTGGACGGAGCAGCACATCGGCCACCAGGTGGTGAAGGTGTTCAACGGCACCTACGCGCAGGACCTGTTGGACCGGCCGCTGCCGGCCGGCGCCCCGGGGCGGCTGGCGGTGCCGGTCGCCTCCGACAACGAGGCGGCGAAGCGGGTGGTGCGCGCCCTGGTGGACGAGCTGGGCTTCGACACGGTGGACGCGGGCGGCATCGACGACTCCTGGCGCCAGCAGCCGGCCACGCCGGTGTACGGGCTGCGGGCCGGGGTGGAGGCGGTGACCCGGGCGCTCGCGGAGGCCTCCCCGGAGCGCCCGGCGGCCCACCGGGCCTGACGGATCACCGCAGTCGGCGCGCCCCCTCGGCCGGTACGGCGGTGAGGGTGCGCGGCTCGGTGTGACCGGCGGCACGGAAGGCGGCGGTCACGGCGGCGGCGACGTGCTCGGCCGCGTCGGCGTCCACCAGGGCGATGACGGAGCCGCCGAAGCCGCCGCCGGTCATCCGGGCGCCGTGGGCACCGGCGGCCAGGGCGGCGTCGACGGCGAGGTCGGTCTCCGGGCAGGAGACCCGGTAGTCGTCGCGCAGCGAGGCGTGCCCGGCGGTGAGGATCGGGCCGAGCGCGGCGAGGTCGCCGGCGTCGAGTGCGGCGACGGCGGCCTCGACGCGCGCGTTCTCGCTCACCACGTGCCGCACCAACGGCCGGAGGTCGTCCGGGAGTCGCTCCAGTGCGACGGGCAGGCCGGCGGCGTCCAGCGAGCGCAGTGCGGGCAGCCCGAGCAGCGCGGCGGCCTTCTCGCAGCCGGCCCGCAGTGCGGCGTAGGCGCCGTCGCCCAGGTCGTGCTTGACCCGGGTGTCCAGGACGAGCAGTGCCAGCCCCGCCGCCCCGAGATCGACCGGCACCTGGCGCACCGTCAGGTTGCGGCTGTCCAGGAAGAGCGCGGCACCGGGGCGGCAGCACATCGAGGCCATCTGGTCCATGATCCCGCAGGGCACCCCGACGAAGGCGTTCTCGGCCCGCTGGGCCAGCAGCGCCAGTTCGGGGGCCGACAGGCCCAGCCGGTACAGGTCGTCGTACGCGGCCGCGACCGCGCACTCCAGCGCGGCGGAGGAGGACAGCCCGGCGCCGCTGGGCACGTCGCTGTCCAGCCGGATGTCCGCCCCGCCGACCGGGTGCCCGGCGTCGCGCAGCGCCCACACCACACCGGCCGGGTAGCCGGCCCAGCCGGCGACCGAACCGGGCGCGAGCTCGTCGACCCGGAGCTCGGTCACCGGCCCGCCGCCCTGGGCGGACCACAACCGCAGCAGCCCGTCCGTCCGCCGGGCGGCCTGCACCCGGGTGGTCTGCGGCAGGGCGATCGGCAGCACGAACCCGAGGTTGTAGTCGGTGTGTTCGCCGATCAGGTTCACCCGCCCGGGGGCGGCCCACTCCCCCTCCGGCGCGCGGTGGTAGAGCTCCGTGAACGTGCTCATGAGGCGACCTCCCGCAGCCGGCGGGCCGCGTCCTCGGGGGTGACGTCGTTGACGAAGGCGTCCATGCCGGATTCCACACCGGCCAGGTACTTGAGCTTGTCGGCGGTGCGGCGGATGGTGAACAGCTCCAGGTGCAGGGCGAGTTCGTCGCGCCGGCCGGCGGGGGCCTGGTGCCAGGCGGAGATGTACGGGGTGCGGCCGGGTGCCTCGGGAGTGCCGAAGAGGCGGTCGAAGCGGCGCAGCAACTCCAGGTAGAGGCCGGGGAGTTCGTCGCGCTGGGCGGGGTCCAGGGTGGTCAGGTCGGGCACCCGGCGGTGCGGGAAGAGGTGCACCTCGTACGGCCAGCGGGCGGCGAAGGGGACGAAGGCGGTCCAGTGCCGCCCGGCGAGCACCACCCGTTCGCCGTGGGCGCGTTCGGCGGCGAGCAGGTCGTCGAAGAGGTTGCGGCCGGTGGCGGCGCGGTGTTCGGCGGCGCGGTCGACCATCCGGGCGGTGCGCGGGGTGGTGAAGGGGAAGGCGTAGATCTGGCCGTGCGGGTGGGCGAGGGTGACGCCGATCTCGGCGCCGCGGTTCTCGAAGCAGTAGACCTGCTGCACGCCGGGCAGGGCGGAGAGTTCGGCGGTGCGGTCGGTCCAGGCGTCGAGGACCAGGCGGGCGCGTTCCGGGGTGAGATCGGCGAAGGAGGCGTCGTGGTCGGCGGTGAAGCAGACCACCTCGCAGCGTCCGGCGCCGGGGCCGCTGGTCCACAGGCCGTCGGCGTCCCCGGTGAGCGGGGCCGGTGGTCCGGCGAGCGAGGGGAAGCGGTTCTCGAAGACGGCCACCTGGTAGTCGGCGGCCGGGATCTCGCTCAGCCGGCCGTCGCGGGAGGGGCAGAGCGGGCACTCCTCGGCCGGGGGCCGGTAGGTGCGGGCCTGGCGGTGGGCGGCGACGGTGACCCAGGCGCCGGTGGCCGGGTCGAGCCGCACCTCGGGGCCGGCGGGACCGACCGCGCCGGAGGGATCGCCGGGACCGCCGGGGCGGGGGTCGAGCGGGCGCCGGTCGACGGTGTCCCGGGGGACGGCCGCGCCGCTGTCGTAGTAGATGAGCTGGCGCCCGTCCGCGAGGGTGGTCGCGGTCCGGGCGGTGGGCTGGGTCAGGGTCGTCCCGGCCATGGCCTTCTTTCCTCTGCGTGGCGTGGCGTGGCGAGCGTGATGGCTGTATGACGCCAGGGGGAACAACGGAAAGCTAGAATCAACAGAAAGCTACAATCTCAAACATTATCCATCAGAACCACGCCTCGAAAGTGGTCGAAGGAGGCCCCCGATGGCTGACAGCGCCCAACCGCTCGCCGGACAGCGCCGCGTGCTGATCCTGGAGCAGGTCCGCGCCCGCGGCGGGGTCCGGGTGACAGAGCTGGTCCGGGACCTGGGCGTGTCCGACATGACCGTCCGCCGTGACCTCGACGCGCTGGCCCGCCGCGGCCTGGTGCAGAAGGTGCACGGCGGCGCGGTGCGGATCGAGGCACCGGCCAGCGGCGAGCCCGGGTTCGAGACCAAGGCGCACTGGGAGCTGCCCGCCAAGGAGGCGATCGCCCGGGCGGCGGCCGCCCTGGTGCCGCCCGGCTCGGCGGTCGGGCTGGCCGCCGGGACGACCACCTACGCGGTCGCCCGGCACCTGCGCGCCGTCGAGGGCCTCACCGTCGTCACCAACTCACTGCGGATCGCCGAGCTGCTGGAGCAGCCCGACGAGGACGGCACGCCCGCCACCGCCACGGTGATCCGCACCGGCGGCGTCCGGACGCCCTCGGACGCACTGGTCGGACCGGTGGCCGACCAGGCGATCCGCTCGCTGCACGTCAACGTGCTGATCCTGGGCTGCCACGGCCTGTCCGCGGAAACCGGCCTGACCACCCCCAACCTGGCCGAGGCGGAGACCAACCGCTGCTTCATCCAGTCCGCGCGCCGGGTGGTCGTGGTGGCCGACCGGACCAAGTGGGACGCGGTCGGCCTGGCCTCCTTCGCCTCGCTGGACCAGCTGGACGTGCTGGTCACCGACGACGCCCTGCCCGCGGAGCAGCGGGAGGCGGCCGCCCGGCTGGTCGGCGAGCTGGTCGTCGCCGCCGAGGAGTGCTGACCGGCGGAACGGTGAGCGGGACCGAGCAGCACCGACCTACGGAAGCCGTCAGCCCGAACTGGCCCGCACCACCAGCTCGGTGGGCAGTTCCAGGCCCGTCGTCGGCACCGCCTCGCCGTGCACCTGGCCGAGCAGCCGGGCCATCAGCCCCGCCGCGATCGCCCGCAGCGGCAGCCGGACCGAGGTCAGCGGCGGGTGCAGGTGCCGGCACAGCGGTGTGTCGTAGAACCCGGTGACCGCGACCCCGGCGGGCCCGACCGCCAGGCCCTCGGCCCGCACCGCCTCGTAGACGTCCAGCGCCAGCAGGTCGCTGCCCGTCGCGAAGGCGGTCGGCCGGTCCGGGCCGCGCAGCAGCGCCCGGACGGCCGCCGTGCCGGAACCGTCCGGCAGCGGCGCCGCCGCCAGGCCCAGCCGCCGGGTCTCGGCGAGGAACCCCGCCCGGCGGGCCGCCATCCAGGGCAGCTCCTCGGTGGCGCCGAGGTAGCCGATCCGGCGGTGGCCCCGCGCCGCCAGGTGCCGCACCACCGCCGCCATCGCCGTGTCGTTGGCGATGTCCGCCCAGTGCTGCGGCTCCGCCGGTCCGGTCCGCCCGAAGCTGGCGAACGGGACACCGAGCCGGGCCACGTGGGCGATCCGCGGGTCGTCGGTCAGCACGTCCGCCAGCACCAGTCCGTCGACCTGACGGGCCGCGACCAGCTCGTCGATGGCCGCGACCGGGTCCGCCGCGGGCGGGGCGGGCCGGAACAGCAGCACCCGCTGGCCCCGCTCCCCCGCCGCGTCGACCAGGGCCTCCAGGAAGCCGGCCATCAGCGGGTTGGGGTCCAGCGGGTCGTCCACCGGCGCCAGGTAGCCGATGGTGCGCCGGGCGCCGCTGCGCAGCGACCGGGCCGACTGGTCGGGCTGGTAGCCGAGTTCGCGGATCGCCGTGCTCACCCGCTCCAAGGTCTCGGTACGGACCCGGTGCGGGGCGTTGAGCACGTTGGAGACGGTCTGCCGGGAGACCCCGGCCGCGCGGGCGACCTCCTCGATGGTGGCGGCGCCGCTGCGCGACCGGCGCGGTCCCTCGGTCAATGCGGTCCTCCTGCACGGGTGACGGGCTGATGCTGACGGGTGGCCACCGACGCGTCGGCCACCGACGGGACGACCACCGGCGGCCCGGCTACCCGCGGCGCAGCGTGAGCAGCCCGCCGCGCGGCACCGGCACGGTGTCCGTCCGCCCGAGGTCGATCTCGTCCTGCCGGACGATACGCCCCCGGGCGTCCTGCACGGTGACGGCGGCCGTCCCGCTGCCGCCGGTCAGCCGGACGTCCGGATCGGCGTCGGCGTTGGCGACCAGCAGCGTGCGCCAGTCGGCCGCCGAGGCGTCCACCGGCAGCGCCGCGTACCGGGCGACCGCGACCGTCCCCGCGCCGAGCGCGGTGACCAGCGGGTATCCGAGGTCGGGCCGGCTCGGGCGCAGTTCGCCGAGCTGCAGGGTGTCCAGGTGCTCGCGGAAGACGCCCAGCCAGAAGGCGAGCGCCTCGCGCTGCCCGGGGTCCTGGGCGGCGAGGTCGACGGAGATCTGCGGCACCGAGAACAGCACGTTGATCAGGTGGCAGGCGATCTGCTCCGGCGGCTCGGCCGGGTGCCACATCAGCATGTCGGCGTGCACCGGCACCGGCCCGGCGGCCAGCCGCACGTCGACGGTGCGCTGCCGGTTCTCCTGCGGGCTGAGCGGGCAGTCGGTGGCGCGGATCATGGTGACGTACGGCCACAGGCCGGGGCTGACGTACGGCTGGCGGTGCTCGACCATCGCCTCCGGGTGGGCGGCGGTGATCCGGGCGCGGATGGCGGCGAGCAGCTTCTCCACGCCCTCGGCCACGCTCGCGCAGTCCGCCTCGGGGCCCGGCTGGGGGGCGTCCGCGCGCTCGGCGGCGCGGGCGAACCAGTCGACGAAGTCGACCTTGAGGCCGTCCATGCCCCACTCCTCGACCGCCCGGGCGAGCCGGCCGGTGAGGAACTCGCGGACCTCGGGGTAGCGCGGGTCGGCGACGATCGCGCCCATGTGGGCGGCGTCGGCGAGGACGTACCGGCCGATCTGCCGGAACGCGGCGCTGTCCTTGCCGATGAACGGCAGCGCGTACCAGAGCAGGTACTGGACGCCGAGGTCGTGGACGCGCTTGACGTGCTCGGCGGTGCCGGGCAGCGACACGGGCTCCCAGTCGCCGCAGTGGGCGTAGCCGCGGGTGCGGTCGGCGGTCATCCAGCCGTCGTCGACGATGATCACGTCCAGGCCGAGGTCCTTGCCGAGCGCGGCCTGGGTCTCGATCCGCTCGGGCGAGACGTCCTGGTGCATCGAGTACCAGGTGGAGTAGGCGGGGCGGCGGGCGGCGTCCGGGATGACGGCGGTGCGGCCCTCGCCCCACCAGGCGGTGAGGTCGGCGAGGCAGCGGGCGTAGTGCCGGCCCGAGGTGTCGATGCGGACGGTGAGCCGGCCCTCGGCCTGGGCCCAGAACCGGAACTCGCCGGTCTCCTCGACCACTCCGGCGCCGGCCAGCACCTCGACCTGCTCGGCCGCGAAGGCGCAGAGCGCGGTGTCCCCGGTGCCGACCAGCGCGGCGATCGGGGCGCCGGCGGCGAGGCCGGTGCGGCGCGGGGCGCTCCAGGCGGCGGGCAGCCAGCCGGTGCCGCGCGGTTCCGGGGTCCAGAAGGAGGTGGCGTCCACGCAGGGCACCCGCCATTCGATCCGGACGGCGGCCGGGCCCTCGGCGGTCACCTCGACCACACCGTCGGCGAGTCGGCGGGCGGCGCCGGTGCCGCTCACCCGCAGGTCCAGGCCCTGGGCGGGCAGTGGGCGCAGGGTTCCGGCGGCGGGGGCGTGCGGCTCCCAGAGGTCGGGCTCGGGGGAGGCCGTTCCGGTCTGCCGGGTCGGCCCGGTCGTCTCGGTCATGCGGCTCAGCCTTTCGTGGCGCCGGCCAACAGGCCGGAGATGAACTGCCGTTGGAGGACCAGGAAGAGGACCATCAGCGGCAGGGTGGACAGCGCGGTGCCGGAGAGGATCGCGCCGTAGTCGGTGGTGGCCTGGTTGCCGTACAGGGTCGCCAGGGCGACCGGGAGGGTGTGCATGTCCGGGCTGCGCAGGGCGATCAGCGGCCAGACGAACTGGTTCCAGGAGCCCAGGAAGAGGAAGATCGAGAGCGCGGCGAGCACCGGCCGCATCACCGGGACGACGACGCTCCACAGCACCCGGAACTCGCCCGCGCCGTCCACCCGTGCGGCGTCCAGGAGTTCGTCGGGCAGACTGCTCAGCGACTGGCGCATCAGGAAGATCGCGAAGGGCACGCACAGGCCGGGCAGGATGATCGCCTGGTAGGAGTCGAGCAGACCGAAGCTCATCATCATCTTGAACAGCGGTACCAGCATGACCTGTTCGGGCACCACGAGGGTGGAGAGCAGCAGCGCGAACAGCAGGGTGCGGCCGCGGAAGCGGAACTTGGCGAAGGCGTAGCCGGCCAGCAGCGCGACGACCAGGGCGCCGGCGGTCTGGATCCCGGCCACCAGCAGGGAGTTGCCGAGCACCCGCAGCAGCCCGATCCGCTGGTCCAGCCGGTGCAGGTTCTCGCCGAGGCCGCCGCCGGGCAGCAGGTGCGGCGGCCAGTCGAAGATCTCGGTGTCCTTGCGGGTGATGGAGATCAGCAGCCAGTAGAAGGGGGCGATCGAGAGGCCGGTGAGGCCGGCCAGGAGGAAGGTGAGCGGCCAGCCGCGGAGCTTCCTCAGCCGCCCGGGTCCTTGTCGGTTCATCGGTCCTTCTCCCCCATCAGACGCATCTGGACCGCGCCGAGCACGGCCACCAGCAGGGTGAGCGCGTAGGCGATGGCGGAGGCGTAGCCGAAGTCGAAGTAGCGGAAGCCGTTCTGGTACAGGTACATGGAGACGGTCAGGGTGGCGTTGTCCGGGCCGCCGCCGGTCAACACGTACGGCTCGTCGAAGAGTTGGAGGGTGCCGATGGTGGAGAGCACGACGGTGAACAGCAGCACCGGGCGCAGCGCGGGGACGGTGACGGCGGTGAAGCGGCGGACCGGTCCGGCGCCGTCGACCATCGCGGCCTCGTACAGCTCCTTGGGGATGGACTGCAGGCCGGCCAGGTAGATGACGGCGTTGTAGCCGGTGTAGTGCCAGGTCAGCACCAGGACGACGGACATCCGGGCCCAGAACGGCTGCCCCAGCCAGTCGACGGTGGGCAGGCCGACGGCGTTCAGCAGCCAGTTGACGGCGCCGTCGTCGCGCTTGAGCAGGAAGGCGAAGATCACGCCGGTGGCGACCAGGCCGGTGACGGCGGGCATGAAGACGCCCAGCCGCCAGACCGCCCGCCAGCGCACCAGCACGGAGTTGATGCCGACGGCCATCAGCAGCGCCAGGCCGAGCATCAGCGGGACCTGCACGACGAGGATCTCGCCGGTGTTGCGCAGCGCCGTCCAGAACAGCGGATCGTCCAGCAGGCGGCGGTAGTTGGCGAGGCCGGCGGCGCGGGTGGCGGTGCCGGAGCCGGTGCTGAAGGAGAGCAGCAGCGACTCGACGATCGGGTAGGCCTTGAACACCCCGAAGGTGATCAGGGCCGGGGCGAGCAGCAGGTACGGCAGGGCGGTGCGGCGCAGCCGGGCCCGGCGGTGGGCGCGCTCGGCGCGTCCGGCGGGGCGGGCCGGCCCGGTGAGGACGGGGGGCGGGGCGGTGGCGGTCATGCGATGGTGCGTCCGCTCTGCTGGGCGAGCTGCTTGGCGGCGTCCTGGAGGACGGTGGCGGGGTCGCCGCCCTTGAGGAAGACCTTGGTCTGGGCGTCGCCGGCGAGCTTGAGGGCGCGGGCGTAGTCGCTGGAGAAGTTGGTCGGGTCGCCGCCGTCGGTGGCCAGTTCGGCGAAGGTCTTCAGCGGGGACTGGCCGCCGTAGTAGTCGCTGGGCTCGGCGTACATCGGGTCGGAGTAGGCGTCGAGCAGCGCGGGGAAGACGCCGCCGCCGTTGAACATGGCGTTCACCGAGGCGGGGCGGGTGAGCGCGTACTCGACGAACTTCCAGGCGGCGCGGCGGCGCGGGCTGGAGGCGGAGACCGTGAGGTGGGTGGAGTTCACCAGGGCGGTGCGCCGGCCCCCGGGGGTGACGGCCGGCGGCTTGGCGAGGCGCCACTCGCCGCGCTGGTCGGGGAACTTGGCCTCCAGGTAGTGGGCCGCCCAGGCGGGCATCGGGGCGACGGCGAGCTTGCCGGCCTTCATCAGGGTGGCCCAGCCCTGGCTGCCCGGGGCGTCGGCGACCAGTCCGGCGTCGTCCAGGTGCTTGAGGATGGTCATGGCGCGGACGGCGGGCTCGGAGCCGAGGGTGATCCGGTTCTGGAGGTCGAAGTAGAAGGCGCCCTGGAGCTGCATCAGGTTCTGCACGAAGTCCAGGTCGGGGTCGGGGTTGGCGGCCTTGTTGATGCCGATCAGCGAGATGCCGGGGTTGGCGGCCTTGAAGCGGTCGGCGGTGGCGATCAGGTCGTCCCAGGTGGCGAAGGTGGTGGGGTCGAGGCCGGCCTTGTCGAAGTAGTCCTTGCGGTAGAAGAAGCCGAGCGGGTTGACCTCCCAGGGCAGCGCGTAGACGTGGCCGTCCTTGCCGGTGACGACCGGCCACAGGCCCTTGGCGAACTTGTCCTTGTGGGCGTCGGCGCCGAAGGCGGAGAGGTCGGCGAGGCCGCCGGGGAACTTCTCCAGGTAGCCGGGCAGGTAGTCGCAGCCGATGTGCAGGACGTCGCCGAGGCCCTGGCCGCCGGCCGCCAGGCCGACGGTGATCTTGTCCCAGATGGCGGGGTTGCCGATGTCCTGGACGTCCACCTTGATGCCCGGGTTGTCCTTCTCGAAGGCCGGGACGACGGCGCGCAGCGCGGCGGCGGCCGTGGCCCAGGACCACACGGTGATCGTCCCGGTGTCGGCGTCCCCGCCGGAGCCGCCGCCCGATCCGGAGCCGCCGCAGGCCGCGAGGCTGCCGCCGGCCGCGAGGGCGAGCAGGCCGGCTCCGGAGGCGCGGAGCAGATCGCGACGGGAAAGGTGTGACATTGCATTCCTCCCGGTGGGGTGGCGCTGGGCAGGGACGAGCACGAGGTGGGGGTCTGCTCGACGGTCGCGGGCGGGCCTGAGCACGGGTTTGAACGTTCAAAACCACAAAACAAACCAGAACCAAACACATTCGCACGAGCGGGACACAGCAAACGCCCGCACTCCCCACCCCGTCAAGCCCCGCGCCCACCGATCCCGACCACCGCAACCGTTCCGTTACCGGCCCCGACCACCCGTCACCCGTCACCCGTCACCCGGAGCTGGTTGACGATGGGGGCGGGCCACACGGTGGGGTGGGGCGGCGTGAGGGTCCGTGCCATGTCCACCGCCGTCACCCGCGCCCATGCTTCACGGCACCGATCTCGCCCTGGGAGCCCCGCCATGCCCGAACCCGTGCGCACACGCGTACTCGCCCTCCTCCTCGCCGTCGTCGCCGTCCTCGGCCTCGCCACCGCCGCCACTCCCGCCGCAGCCAGTCCCGCCGCCGCTCCCGCAGCCGCCGACAGCGGGACCTTCCAGCAGGTGACCGGCTTCGGCTCGAACCCCGGCAACCTCGCGATGTACAGCTACCTGCCGGCCGGCCTGCCCGCCGGAGCGCCGCTGGTGGTCGCCCTGCACGGCTGCACCCAGACCGCGAGCGACTACTACGGCGGCTCCGGCTGGCCCAAGTTCGCGGACGCCTACCGCTTCGCCGTGGTCCTCCCGCAGACGAGCTCGGCCAACAACCCGCTGTCCTGCTTCAGTTGGTTCGACTCCGGCAAGGACACCCGAGGCAACGGCGAGGCCGCGTCCGTCGTGCAGATGGTGGAGAAGGCGGAGGCGCTCTACGGCTCCGACCCGCACCGGGTGTTCGTCACCGGCCTGTCCGCGGGCGGCGGCCTGGCCGCTGACCTGCTGGCCGACTACCCCGACGTCTTCGCCGGCGGCGCCGTCGACTCCGGCCTGCCCGCCCAGTGCGCCACCACCCAGGGCGCCGCCTCCGGCTGCCAGAGCGGCAGCCAGAACCTCACCCCGGCCCAGTGGGGCGACAAGGTCCGCAACTCCGACCCCGGGTACGCCGGTCCGTGGCCGCGGGTGGCGATCTGGCAGGGCACCGCCGACTACACCGTCCAAGCGGTCAACGGCACCGAGCTGCGCGACCAGTGGACCGACGCCCGGGGCATCGGACAGACCCCGTCCGGCTCCCAGAGCCTGCCCGGCGGCACCACCCTGACCACGTACGACGACGCCACCGGCGCCCCGGCCGTCGAGCTGTACTCCGTCTCCGGCATGGGCCACGGCCTCGCGGTCCACCCCGGCTCCGGCCCCGACCAGTGCGGCACCACCGGCGCGTACTTCCTCGACACCATCTGCTCCAGCTACTACACCGCCCAGTTCTGGGGCCTCGCCGCCCCCGTCACCGGCGGCGGGCTCCCGGCCCCGGCCGGACTCGCCGTCACCGGCACCACGGCCGGCTCGGTCTCGCTCTCCTGGACCGCCGTCGCCGGCGCGGTCTCCTACGACGTCTACCGCAACGGCGTGCGGGTCGACTCCGCCGCCGTGACCGGAACCGCCTACACCGACACCGGCCTGGCCGCCGGCACCTCGTACGGCTACACCGTCGCCGCCGTCGACTCCTCCGGCACCGAGGGCGCCCGCTCGGCCGTGGTCGACGCCACCACGACCGGCGCCGCCCCGAGCTGCTACACCGCGAACAACTACCAGCAGACCGCGGCCGGCCGCGCCCACCAGAGCGGCGGCTACACGTACGCCGACGGCTCGGACCAGAACATGGGCCTGTGGAACGTCTTCACCACCCACACCCTGGAGGAGACCTCCCCCGGCTACTACGTGATCGCCGACGCGGGCTGTCCGGCCGCCACCGGATGACAAGAGTTGGGTGGGAGGTCGGCCCGGCCGACCTCCCACCCAACTGTGCTCAGGCGAACGGCTCCTGTCGCAGCAGCCGACGGACGCCGAGGGGCGGACGCACGGGAATCCGGTGGGCGACGGACCGTTGAGGCCGCGCCGCCGCGGCCGGCCGTCGCGGCGGCCCGCGTGGGTGAGCGCGAGCCCGAGGGGCCACAGGCCGCCAACAGCAGGGCGGATATGCCGGCGGCCCCCACGGAGCGCACACGAGTCATTCGAGTCATGGGCAGAATGTAACGGTCGTGTGCGACGGAACGTCAGCCCCTGGCCCGGGAATTACTCCCGGGCCCGTGCGCCCCCACGCCCGTACGCCGGTCCGCGTTCCTCAGCGGCCGACCTCGCGCAGCCGGAAGTCCTCGACCGTCTCCCGCCGGATCAGCAGCCGGGCCCGGCCGTCCTTGACCGCCGCCACCGCCGGACGCCCGACCAGGTTGTAGCCGGAGGCCATCGACAGCTGGTACGCACCGGCCGCGGGCACCGCCAGCAGGTCGCCCGGGCGCAGGTCGGCGGGCAGCACCGCGTCCCGGACCAGGACGTCCCCGGCCTCGCAGTGCCGGCCGACCACGTCCACCCGCATCGCGCCCGCGTCCGAGCGACGGCCCACCAGCCGCACGCTGTACGGCGATCCGTACAGCGCCGGGCGCGGGTTGTCGCTCATCCCGCCGTCCACGGCGGCGAAGCAGCGGCCGTCCGCCGTGTGCTTGACCGACAGCACCCGGTACACCGCCACCGCGGCCGGGCCGGCCACCGCCCGGCCGGGTTCGACGATCAGCCGCGGCACCTCCAGCCCGGTCTCGGCGCAGCGCACCGCCAGCCGGTCGGTGACCCGGACCGCGAACTCGGCCAGGTCCAACTCCTCGTCCCCGGGCAGGTAGCGGATGCCGTGGCCGCCGCCGAGGTCGAGCTCGGGCAGTTCCACGTCGTGCCGTTCGCGCACCTCGGCGAGCAGCCGCACCAGCGCGTCCACCGCCTGGAGGTAGGGCTCGATCGAGGTGATCTGCGAGCCCAGGTGGCAGTGCAGCCCGGCGAGTTCGAGCCCGGGCTGGTCGAGCACCCGGGCGATCGCGTCGGCCGCGTCGCCGCCCTCGATCGGGAAGCCGAACTTCTGCCCGCCGACCCCGGTCCGCACCGCCGCGTGGTGGCCGGCGGCGATCCCGGGCACCACCCGGACCAGCACCTTCTGCGGGGTGTCGGCGGCCACCAGCGCCGCCAGCCGGGCGATCTCCGCCGGGCCGTCGATCACGATCCGGCCGACCCGCAGGCGCCGCGCCAGCCGCAGCTCCTCCGGGGACTTGGCGTTGCCGTGCAGCAGGATCCGCTGGGCCGGGAAGCCGGCCGAGACCGCCAGCCACAGCTCCCCGGCCGAGCAGACGTCCAGGCCCAGCCCCTCCTCGGCCACCCAGTCGGCCATCGCGCTGCACAGGAAGGCCTTGGCCGCGTAGAGCACCTCGGCGTGCGGCAGCGCCCGCCGGTAGGCCCGGGCGCGGCTGCGCACCTCGCCCTCGTCCAGCACGTACAGCGGGGTGCCGAACCGCTCGGCCGCCTCCGCCAGGCCCACTCCGCCGACCAGCACCTCGCCGCCCGGGCCGGGCCGCGCCGAGGCCGGCCAGGGGCCGCCGAGCACGTCGGCGGGGGCGGACGCGGGGGCGGTCCCGGGGCCGGACGCAGGGGCGGCCGCCGGGGCGGAGGGGACGGGCGGGGCGAAGAGCTGGGTCATGTCGGATGCTCCTACGGGTGGTCGGACGGGGCGTGGCGGCGGGGTCAGTCCTCGAAGTGCATCGCGAACCGGCAGTTCGCCGGGCGGGTCCGGGCCCGGTCGGTCGGGTCCTGGACCTCGGCCTGTCCGGGCGGCTCCGGCTGGTCCTGGTACGCGGTCGCGGGCACCAGGCGGACGGGCCGTCCCAACGGCCGGGCCGAACGGCTGGGCCGGCCCGGCTGGTCGATGTCGATGACGGCGGTGACGGTGGTCACGGCGGGCTCCTCGGGGTCGGGCGCGGGTGGGGCGGGCCGTCGGGGACCGGCGACCTCACCCACCAGTGGAGACCCTCCGGGGGCCGACCGCACCCGGCCTTGACGCACGGCCTACGCATCGGGGGCGTACCTTGACGACTTCCTGACATGCCTCCCATCCCATCGGTGCGAACGTTCGTTCGTGCAGGTCGGAGCCGGTTCACCGCCCAGTGTCAGGGAGCTGTCAAGAATCGGCGGCCGCCCGCCAAGCCCGCGTCAAGACCCGCATGGCGCCCCGGAAACCGGTGGTGGGCTGTGGCCCGTCCCCGTCGCCACCGAGTCCGTCGCCCCGCCGCCGAGAGGCCGAGCCAGGGGCGGCCCGGAAGGTCCCCCGAGACGATGCGCCGTTCGGCCCTCACCACACCGGATGCCACCGCACCCCGAACCGACTGGTTCCGACGCCCGGGCCCCGGTCCCGCGCAGCCCCCCGAGCCCGACCCGGGCCACCACCCGAGCCACCGGCCGTCCTCGACCCGGGGCCGGCGCACGCTGATCACCCGGCGCCAGCTGGCCGAGGCCCTGCCCGCCGCCGTCCGCAAACTCGACCCGCGCACCCTGGTGCGCAACCCCGTGATGATGGTGGTCGAGACCGGTTCGGCGCTCACCACCATCAGCGCCGTGCTGCACCCGGGCGTCTTCGCCTGGGTGATCTCCTTCTGGCTGTGGCTGACCGTCCTGTTCGCCAACCTCGCCGAGGCCGTCGCCGAGGCGCGCGGCAAGGCACAGGCCGAGTCGCTGCGGCGCGCCCAGGCGGGCATGACGGCCCGACGGCTGCTGCACTGGCGGGTCGGCACCCCCGACCACCGCCACGAGGTGCTGCCCGCCGAGGAGTTGATGCTGCACGACATCGTGCTGGTGCCGGCCGGGGAGGCCATCCCGCAGGACGGCGAGGTGGTCGAGGGCGTCGCCAGCGTGGACGAGTCCGCGATCACCGGCGAGTCCGCGCCGGTCATCCGCGAGTCCGGCGGCGACCGCACCGCCGTCACCGGCGGCACCAAGGTGCTCTCCGACCATCTGATCGTCCGGGTCACCTCGCGCCCCGGGCAGAGCTTCGTGGACCGGATGATCTCCCTGGTCGAGGGCGCCAACCGGCAGAAGACCCCGAACGAGATCGCGCTCAACATCCTGCTGGCCTCGCTCACCATCGTCTTCCTGCTGTCCGTCGTCTCGCTCCAGCCGATGGCGATCTACGCCCACGCCCCGCAGACCACCATCGTGCTGGTGGCGCTGATGGTCGCGCTGATCCCGACCACCATCGGGGCGCTGCTGTCCGCGATCGGCATCGCCGGGATGGACCGGCTGGTCCAGCGCAATGTGATCGCCCTGTCCGGACGGGCCGTCGAGGCCGCCGGCGACGTGGACGTGCTGCTGCTGGACAAGACCGGCACCATCACCCACGGCAACCGCCGGGCCGTCGCCCTGCACCCGCTGCCCGGCGCCACCGTCGAACAGCTCGCCGAGGCCGCCCAGTTGGCCTCCGTCGCGGACGAGACCCCGGAGGGGCGCTCACTGGTCGAACTGACGAACCGTCAGTACTGGGTGCCGCCGAGGTCGCCCGGCGAACTCGGCGAGCAGCGGCCGGTCCCGTTCACCGCGCTCAGCCGGATGAGCGGCGTCGACCTCACCTGGCCGGACGGCACCGGCTGCCTGATCCGCAAGGGCGCGGCCGCGGCGGTCGCCCGCTGGGTGGTGGACTCCGGCGGGCGGATCCCGATGGAGGCCAAACCGCTGGTCGACCGGATCGCCGAGGCCGGCGGCACCCCGCTGCTGGTCGCCGTGCACGACCGGCACGGCGCCCGCGCGCTCGGCGTGGTCGAGCTCAAGGACGTGATCAAGGAGGGCATCGCCGAACGCTTCGCCGAACTGCGCCGGATGGGCATCCGCACCGTCATGGTCACCGGCGACAACCCGCTGACCGCCAAGGCGATCGCCGAGGAGGCCGGGGTGGACGACTTCCTGGCCGAGGCCACCCCCGAGGACAAGCTCGCCCACCTCAAGCGCGAGCAGGCGGCCGGGAACATGGTCGCGATGACCGGCGACGGCACCAACGACGCCCCCGCGCTCGCCCAGGCCGACGTCGGTGTGGCGATGAACTCCGGCACCCCGGCCGCCAAGGAGGCCGGCAACATGGTCGACCTCGACTCCAACCCGGCGAAGCTGATCGACATCGTCCGGGTCGGCAAGCAACTCCTCATCACCCGGGGCGCGTTGACCACCTTCTCGATCACCAACGACGTGGCCAAGTTCTTCGCGATCATCCCCGCGATGTTCGCCCACGCCTACCCCGGACTGCACCACCTCAACATCATGGGCCTGCACAGCCCGCAGTCCGCGATCGCCTCCGCGATCATCTTCAACGCGCTGATCATCGTCGCGCTGATCCCGCTCGCCCTGCGCGGCGTGCGCTACCAGCCCTCCTCCGCGACCGACCTGCTCCGCCGCAACCTGCGGGTGTACGGGCTGGGCGGGCTGATCCTGCCGTTCCTCGGCATCAAGGCGATCGACCTGCTGATCGAGTTCGTACCGGGACTGGGCTGACCGGGACCGGGCCGAGCACGACCGGGACCGGGCCGGCCACGACCGGCGAGCCGCTGTCAGGAGGCCGTCAAGATGTGTGCGACCCGCGTCATGGAGATGTCAGCACCGGTACGGACCGGACGGTTCCGGGGTTCACTGGAGTCATCCGGAGCAAGGAGCCAAGGAGCACCGAACCGGCGGAAGCGGAACTCGACCGGAGTGGGCTGCCGGAGAGACGGAGGCGAACGGCCATGACCGACACGACAGCCGAGACCACGGCCGGCACGACCCGGGTGATCGTCGGCCTGAGCGGGTCCCTGAGCAGTCTGGCCGCCCTCTACCACTCCGTCGGCGAAGCGGCCCGGCTCGGCGCCGTGCTGGTGCCGGTCGCCGCCTGGACGACGCACGACAAGGACGGGCTGCGCCCGCTGTCCGAGCTGGAGCACGCCGCCCGGCGGCGGCTGGACATCGCCTTCGAGCAGGCCTACGGCGGCTACCCGTCCGGCCTGGTCATCCACCCGCTGGTGGTGAACGCCGAACCGGGGCCCGCCCTGGTCGCCGCCGTCACCGGGCCGGACGACCTGCTCGTCCTCGGCGCGGCCACCCCGCGCCGCTTCGAGCGGCTGCGCGGCACCTCCGTCGCCCGGTACTGCCGGCACCGGGCCGGCTGCCGGGTGGTCGAGGTCTCGCCGTCGGCGCTGCTGACCCGGCTGGAGCTGACCGCCCGCACGGGCGCACCGCTGCCGCTGCTGGCCCGGTGAGGCCGGCGGGCCCGGCAGCGCCCTTCGAACGCCCCGCCGCCCCGGCGCACCCCGCCGGGGCGGCGGGTGCCATGTCGCGGGCCGCGATCGGGCCGTGAGCGGGCCACGTCGCAGGCGATGGAACGGGCAGCTGAGCGGGCAGAGGAGCGGGGAGCTGAGCAGGCTATGAGGCGTCCGGCAGGTGCGCGCCGAGCCAGCCCAGCGAGGGCGGGATCAGCCGGTTCCAGGTGGTGAAGTTGTGCCCGCCGCGGTCGACCGTGGCCTGGGCCACCACCAGCGGCGGACGGGCCGCCGCCGCGAAGGCGGAGGAGTCTGCGTAGGTGCTGCCGTCCTCCTTGCTGGCGGCGAGCAGCACCGCGAGCGCGGGCACCGGCAGGTGGGCCAGCCGCCAGTTCAGGTCGGCCTCGTCCCGGCGCTGCGGGCTGCCGCCGAAGAGGTCGCCGGTGGTCACGTCGTCGGCCGCCTTGAAGTAGCCGGAGAGCGAGACCGCCACCGGGAAGGTGTCCGGGTGCACCATGCCGAGCTTGACGGCGCAGTAGCCGCCGGTGGAGTCGCCCATCACGCCGAGGCTGCGCGGGCCGTCGAGCACCCGGTAGCCGGCCCTGAGGTCGGCGGGCATGTCCACCGCGTAGTAGCTCTGCGCCTGCGGGCCGTGCGGGACGTCCTCGCACTCGGTGTCCCGGGGCATGGTCGGCGAGGGCCGCATCAGCACCAGTACGGTCGGCTTCACGGTGCCCCGGCCCAGCAGGGCCAGCTCGGTGGCCGGGTAGCGCAGCTTGGTGACCAGGTTGGCGGCGTCGCCGGGGAAGCCGGTCAGCACCAGGACGGCCGGGAAGCGCTTGCCCTGGTAGCCGGGCTGGAAGTACTGCGGCGGCAGGTAGACGTAGCCGTCGGTGCTCAGTCCGGTGGTGGCGCCGGGCAGCCGGACCCGGTCGAGCCGCCCGGCCCGGGCCGGGGCGTGGCCGCCCGGGCCCGCGCCGGTGATCTCGGCCGTGCCGAGCACCTGCACCCCGGCCGGGGTGCCGCCCGGAGCGGCGGGAGCGCCGGGGGCGCGGCCCGGGGTGGCCCCGGCCCCCTGGATGACGGCGGCGCCGCGCTCGTGCCCGAGCAGGTCGGACCAGCTGCTGTAGAAGCCGAAGTGGTCGTTGACGGCCAGCCCGAGCGTGCCGAGCAGCGCCAGCTGGGTGACCAGGACGGTGCCGAGCCGCAGGAACACCGCGGGCCAGCTGCGGACCGCCAGCCGGGGCCAGACCCAGAGCGTGCCGAGCACCGTGAACCCGGCGAGCAGTGCCGCCAGCGCCAGCAGCTTGTGACTGGTGAGTCCCATCGGTCCCGGCCTCCCCTACCACTGTGGACCACCGCCGGACCGGACGGCTCCCCCACCCGGCGTGGCGACGCCGTCACCGTGAGTCCGTCGTCCCCGTGACTCCGCCGTCACCGTGAGTCCGCCGTCACCGCCCCCGCTCGGCCAGCGCCTGCCAGACCCGGTCGCGCAGGAACGGCGGGTCGGTGAAGCGGATGCCGGTGGCGTCGCGCAGCGCGTTGGCGAAGGCGGGGGCGACCGGGTTGAACGGGCTCTCGCTCATCGACTTGGCCCCGAGCGGGCCGATCGCGTCCGAGGTGGTGCTGAAGTGCACCTCGGTGCGCGGCACGTCGGCGAACGCCGGCAGCCGGTAGCGGCGGAAGGCCGCGGTGCTGACCTCCCCCCGCTCGTCCAGCAGCACCTGTTCGAACAGGGTGGCGCCGAGCGCCTGGGCGACCCCGCCCTCGACCTGGCCGCGGCACTGCATCGGGTTCATCACCCGCCCGGCGTCGGCGCCGTGGACGCTGCGCAGGATCCGGATCTCCCCGGTGTCGGGGTCGACGGCGATCCGGAACCACTGCGAGTTGAAGGCCACCGACCGCGGCGAGCCGCCCCAGTGCCCGGCGGCCGACAGCTCCACCCCGCGCTCGCGCGCCACCTCGTGCAGCTCCTTCAGCGGGACGCCCCGCCCCTCGCACTCCACCGCCTCCGCGCCGAGCCGCACCAGGGCGCGCGGGCTGCGGGCGTGCTCGGCGGCGAAGGCGGTGAGCCGCTCGGCGAGCGCGTCGGCGGCCCGCAGCACCGCCTTGCCCGCGACCACGGTGCCCGCCGAGCCGAAGGCGCCGGTGTCGTGCCGGACCACGTCGGTGTCGGACTGCCGGACGGTGATCCGGTCCACGGTGGTGTCGAGCGCGCCGGCCGCGATCTGCCGGTGCACGGTGGTGGTGCCGTTGCCGAACTCGGCGGTGCCCACGGCCAGGTCGTACGTGCCGTCCGCCAGCAGGGTCACCGTGGCGTCGGCGAAGTGGCCGCCGGGCGGGCCGGTGGCGATCATCGCCATCGCGAAGCCCTGGCCGACCAGCCAGCCCTCGGGCGCGTCGGCGGCGCTGCGGTCGTCCGCGAGGGCGTCGCGCACCACCTGGAGGCACTGGTCCAGGCCGTAGCTGGCGATGTGCAGGTCCTCCTCCTCGCCGCCGGGGCTGTGCATCGGCTCGCCGGGGCCGATCACGTTGCGCTCCCGGAACTCCAGCGGGTCGAGGCCGAGCCGGCGGGCGAGTTCGTCCATCGCGGACTCGACGGCGAAGGTCACCTGCCCCAGGCCGTAGCCGCGGAAGGCGCCGGCCGGGACGCCGTTGGTGTACACCGAGTACGCGTCGACCTTCTTGTGCGGCACCCGGTAGACGCCCATCGACTCGCCGACGCTGTGGAACATCACCGCCGGGCCGTGGTTGCCGTACGCCCCGGTGTTCGCCACCACCCGGAACTGCAGCGCGGTCAGCGTGCCGTCGGCCTTCGCGCCCGCCTTGACGGTGATGGTGAACGGGTGCCGGGTGGTGGCGCCGAAGAACTGCTCGGCCCGGGTGAACTCCAGCTTCACCGGGCGGCGCAGGCGCAGCGCGGCGAGCACCGCGATGTCCTCGGTGAGCATCTCCTGCTTGCCGCCGAAGCCGCCGCCGACCCGGCCGGCCACCACCCGGATCCGTTCCTCGGGCAGGTCGTACAGGGCGCACAGGGCGCGCCGGGTGAGGAAGGGGACCTGGGTGCTGGAGCGGACCACCAGCCGTCCGTCCTCCTCGAAGTGGACGACGCAGCCGTGGGTCTCCAGGCTGGCGTGCTGGACCCGCTGGGTGCGGAAGGTCTCCTCGTACACCAGGTCCGCCTCGGCGAACCCCTCGGCCACGCTGCCGAGTTCACCGTGCACCTCACCGCAGACGTTGTTCTCCGGGCGGGCGATCCGGGACTCCGGCCCCTTGGGGTGCAGCACCGGCGCGCCGGCGGCCATCGCCTCCTCCGGGTCGAGCACGTACGGGAGTTGCTCGTACTCGACGACGATCCGCCGGCAGCCCTCCTCGGCGGCGGCCTCGGTGTCGGCGACCACGGCGGCGACCCGCTGGCCGACGAAGCGCACCACGTCGTCCAGCACCCGGGTGTCGTCCGGGTCCTCGGTGGGGTGCTCGTGCCGGGCCGAGGAGTACAGCCGCTCGGGCGCGTCGTGGTGGGTGAACACGGCGTGCACGCCCGGGACGCGCAGGGCGGCGGTGGTGTCGATCGCCGTGATCCGGGCGTGCGGGTGCGGGGAGCGCAGCAGCTTCAGGTGCAGCAGGCCGGGCACGTCGAGGTCGAAGGTGTAGCGGGCGGTGCCGGTGACCACCTGCGGGCCGGCCGGGGCGCCCAGGTTGCGGCCGACCGCGTGACCGGGGTCGGGCTCCTCGGTGTGGCGGACGCCGGCGATCGCGTCCTCGATCGCCCGGTAGCCGGTGCAGCGGCACAGGTTGCCCTTCAACGCCCTTGGCAGGTCCGCGCGTTGCTCGGCGTCGAGGGCGGTGGTGGTCATCAGGAAGCCGGCCGTGCAGAAGCCGCACTGGAAGCCCTGGGCGTCCAGGAAGCGCTGCTGCATCGGGTGCAGTTCGCCGTCCGGGCCGGCCAGGCCCTCCACGGTGGTGACGGACCGGCCGTCGGCGCGGGCCGCCGGGTAGAGGCAGCTGTGCACCGGGGCGCCGTCAACCTGGACGGTGCAGGCGCCGCAGTCGCCCGCGTCGCAGCCCTTCTTCACCCCGAACCAGCCGCGCTCGCGCAGATAGGTGCGCAGGCACTGGCCCGGGCGCGGTTCGGCGTCGGTCGGACGGCCGTTGACGTGCATCGCGAAGCTCATCGCGCTGCCTCCTCCAACTGGTTCTGCGGGCCGAGCTCCTGCCGGATCTGCTCGGCGAAGCGGAAGGTCAGGTGTCGCCGCCAGGCGGGCAGCCCGTGGATGTCGTCGAAGTACTCCTCCGGCCGGATGCCCTCCCGCAGCGCCTCCGCGACGGCGGCCGCGTTCGGGGCGGGCGGGAACCAGAACCGGAACGGGCGTACGGTCGCGGCGGTGACGGTCAGGGTGAGTGAGCCGTCCAGCGGGTCCAGGGTGCCGATCAGCAGGGCGGCGGAGCGGCCCAGCCCGTACAGCGAGGCCTGCCGGAAGGCCGTCCGGCCGGCCAGGGCGCGGGCCGGCAGGGTGATCGAGCGCAGCAGTTCGCCGGGGAGCAGGTCCTTCCGTCCGGCGCCGGTGACGAAGCGCGCCACCGGGACGCGGCGGTACTCGCCGGAGGGGGCGCGCAGCAGGCAGACGCCGTCCAGGGCGGCGGTGAGCGAGATCATCGGGCCGGCCGGCAGGGCGTTGCACAGGTTGCCGCCGACGGTGGCCGTGTTCCAGATCTTCCAGGAGGCCAGGAAGGCCCGGCAGCACTGCTCGACCAGCGGCGCGGCCGTCCAGTCGGCCTCCTCCCGGCCGTACCGGGAGAGCTGGGCGACGGTGCAGGTCGCGGCGATCTCCAGGCCGCCGTCCGGGGTGCGGGTGAGCGGCTGCCAGCCCATCCGGCCGAGGTCGATCAGCCGGCGGATGTGCGGCTGCGGTTCGGAGAACAGGTACGTCCCGCCGCCGAGCCAGGCGTCGCCGGGCCGCCAGGCGCCGCCGAGGCGGGCGTCCCGCAGTTCGGCCACCGTGTTCAGATCCATGTCGCCCCGCCGTCCCCGCTCGGTCCCGTTCGTTCGGTAGGGCGATTCAAGCCGCCCGCCCCGATGCCCCACGAGTGGTTCCGGGCACCATGCGCGCCTGCCGCGCCCTGGTGGATCATCCAAGGCCGGTAGGGGAGTTGGCCGCTCCGCATGCCAACTTCGACAAGGGTGTCGAAGTTGGCATGTCCGGGCTATGCTGTCGGCAGTTCCGAAGGTGAGCCCCACCCGTCGACGCCCGCACCGCTCCGGTGGACCGCGCCGCTCCGGACCGTCCGGGCCCCGACCCGCTCGACGCCCGCTCGACACCCGCTTCCGCCCCCGCACCGCCGAGTCCCGAGCCGCCGAGTCCCGAGCCGGCACCACTGCGGCCCTCCGCCCGAACTCCGGCCTGTTGTTGAGTTTTTGACGTTCCGTCAATTCGGTACGCACCACCGTCACCACCTGGCCGTCCAGGCGTACCCCGGGCCGCCCGCCGCCGTTGTACGGAAGGTGAGTCGCCGGCACGGAAACGGAAGGCGAGTCGCCGCACCCGCCCCCGACCCCCGGCTCCCCCGCCGAGGAAGAGGTTCCCCTTGACGACGCCCCGGATCCTCCCCCGCCCGCGCGAGACGGCCGTCCTGGTCGGCGTCCTCGGGCTGCTCGTCCTGGAGGAGATCGCCCTGAACCTCGCCGAGGAGGAGGACCGCCCGGTCATCGGCGGCCTGCTGATCGGCGCGGCCTGCTCCGGCCTGCTGGTGGTCGGCGCGGTGCTGTTCAGCCGCTGGCTCGACGCCCGCCGTCCGCTCCCGCTGCCGCCGCCCGGCCCCAACGGGCGCGAGTACAGCGCCCGGGCGCTCGAAGGCTTCCCGATGGAGACCGTCCGCCCTCTGCTGCTCGCCGAACACGCCCCGCAGCTGGGGCAGTTGTACTCCGCCTGGATGCTCGCCCGGACCGGCCGCCCGGCCACCTGGATCGCCCGCCGGCTCGACCTGCCCGTGGACACCGTGCACCTGCTGGTCGACGCCGCCCGGACCCAGCCCTGACGGAACTCCCGAACGGCGGACCGGCAGGTCGGCCGAGCACGACGACGGCCCCGGCACCGCGGGTTCGCGGTGCCGGGGCGTGCTGTCGGGAGGTGCTGTCGGGACGTGCCGTCGGGACGTGCGGTCAGGAGGTTCGCCGACCGATCAGCTCTCGCGGCCCGAGGCGTCGTCGATCAGGAACGCCGTGGTCGGGTTGGTGCCGGTCTCGTGGGAGACCAGCTTGAGGCCGATGGTGGTCCCCCAGCCGACCTGGCCGATGACCGAGGAGAGGTCCACCGACTGGTACTGGTAGCCGTTGGTCGGGTTCTGGCTGGTCCAGGTCTTCACCGTGCCGATCGGCTGACCGGTGTACTGGTTGATCGCCACCAGCGACAGGGTGTCCGGCGAGCTGGTGGAGGCGCCGGCCGACTCCACGTCCAGCCAGAAGGAGAAGGTCGCCTGCCCGAAGCCCGGGTAGGTGTTCAGGTAGGTGGTGATGGAGTCGTCGGTGCCGGTGTTCTGGCCCAGCCAGGCGTACCAGGAGCCGGAGTGCGGCGCGTGCAGGCTGGACGGGGTGATGATGTTGTAGCCCGACGGGCTCCAAGCGTCCGTCATCACCGTGTGGTTGACGTCGGCCGAACCGTTCTCGAAGCCGGGGTCGATCAGCTGCTCGATGCCGCCGCAACCGGAACCGCCGGAGGTGCTGACGTTCTCCCAGAAGCCGGTGGACGCCGACTTGCCGGTCGGGTCGGTCGCCGTCACGTTGATCCGCTGGTAGCCGTTGGTCGCAGCCGAAGTACCGGAGATCACACCGCTGTTGGCGTCGATGGCCAGGCCCTGCGGCAGCCCGCTGGCGCTGTAGGTCAGGGCCGCGCCGCTGCTGGAAGCACCCACCGCCGGGATCGACAGCGGCTGCCCGGCCTTGTCCGACCGGTCGCACAAGGTGCTCACCGAGACCGGCGGACTGGCCACGATCGGGTCCGAACTCATGCACAGGTGATCGGAGTTGGACCACAGCGTCTGCAGCGGGAAGCTACCCGTCGCGAGGTCCTCGGTGAACAGCCCGCCGTTGGAGCCCTTCGGGATCCAGGCGCACTTGTCGGCGACCTCCTGGCCGGTGGCGTCGGTCCAGCCGCCCGGGGTGTTCGGGTCGGTCAGCGTCTCCGCGTACTCGTGGCCGCCGATGATCCCGTAGCCGTCCAGCCGGCCCCGCGGGGTGTTCTCGCCGAACCAGTTGGTGCCGCAGCCGGCCACGTCCGTCAGGTACGGCATGTTGGTGTAGGCGAGCTGGCCGTACTGCGAGCGCTGGAAGTCGTGCCAGGCGCAGTAGCCCAGCTCCTTCCACTTGTCCGGGTCGGTGCCCTGCGGCGAGTCGATGACGTACTGCACGTTGCGGTTCTGCGCCTCGGTCAGGTTGCCGAAGTGCTTGGCCGCGGCCAGCGCCTCCGCACCGAGCTGCGGCTCGGTCGCGGCCTGCGGCGCCGGGGCGGCGTTGTCCACCCAGACGCCCGCGAGCACGCTGCCCGGCTGCGGGTACGGGACGTGCGCGGACCCGGCCGGGCACTGCACGGAACCGGCGGCGATGCCCTCGCAGTACTGGGTCAGCACGGCGCTCCAGCCGTCGCCCGCGCTGCCGAGGCCCTTGAAGAAGTCCTGCTGGTACGGGGCGGCCTGGTCCGGGTCGCCGGTCACCACGGTGTCACCGGTCGAGTTGGTCGACGCGCTGCCCCACTGCGAACCCCAGAGCACCAGGTACACCTTGGGCGCACCGATCACCACACCGCTGGACTCCTGGCCACCCTTGTAGGTCATCTGGAGGTCGTACTCGTTCGCGACCGAGCCGTCGCCGTCCTTGGTGCCGCTGCCCGGGTCGGCGCCGTCCACCAGCTGCTGCGCCTTCCCGGCGACACCACCGGACTTGGCGGCGGCCACCGGGCCGGTCCGGGCCGCCATCGCCCGGCGCGGGCCGGACTTCGGCGGGGCCTTGTCGGTCTTCGGGGTGCCCGGCTGGACGGCGACGGTGGCCGTCTGCTGGGCGTGGGAGTCGGCCATCGCGGACAGCGGGCTGCTGAGCGCGGCACCGGCGAGGGCGGCGGCGAGCGCCACCAGGGCGGTCCTCGGGGCGCGGTGGGTCCGCTCCGATGATCGGGATCGGAATCTGAACACGGGTCGGGTTCCGTCTCTCGTGACGTGGGGGGGGAAGAGGGTGATGCACGCTGCGCGGTGGGAGAACGGACGGGGAACGGATCACGCTCTGAGCTCCGCTTGTGCAATGCGCCATATGATATTTCACTGCACCTCGCACACAAGGGCCCCACATCACGCCGCTTCGTGCCACCCCTCCCCCACGGACCGGCCGGGCCGACCCCGGAGCGCCCGCCCACCCTTCCCCCGCCCGGCCCGATCGCCCCCGAACCGGGCATCGCGCCAACTCGGCTCGGAGGCAGGGATTTTAACTCCCCCTTACCCGCCCCCACCTCGCCTTGGTGTTCCAGGCCCCCCTCAGACCCCACGCCCCACATTCGCCTGCGCCACCAGGAACGGCACCAACCCGCGCTCCGCCAACGCCGACCGCCAGGCCGCCCGCGCCCGCACCAACTCCCCCAGCCCGGTCGCCTCCTCCTCGACCCCCTTCCCCCGCGCCGCCGAACCCAACAGCCCCAACCCGCCCACCACCAGACACACCGCCGCAACCCCGGCCGCCACCCAGCCGGCCCCCACCAGCGCGTGCCCCACCACCTCAAGATCCTCGGACAACCCCAACACGTAGCCGAGCAACAGGAACACCACGGCGGCGACAACGGCCACTATCGGCACGATCACCCCCAACACCCCCCACCACCCCGACGCCCGCCCCCGCGCCGGCTCCTCCATCGGCAACCGCGCCACCGCATCGGCATCCGCCCGCAACAGCGCATAACGCTCGTACTCCGGCGCCGCGGCCGCCAACACGTACGCCGCGTTGTCCCGCGCCGTCCGCCGCAACCGCTCGACCCCGCGCGCCTCGTCACCGCTGTCCCGCAGGGCAGCACGAACCTGCGGCGCGGCCAACGCCCGGCCCAACCCACTCTCGAAGTCGGCCCGATCCTGCTGCGGCAGTCGAAGCGGCCTGTCCATGCTGTGCCCCCGTCTCACCGTTCACGTAGTTCTACAGAACTGTAGAACATTCAGGTGAAGGTAAACAGCCCTGTTCAGGGGCGGATCTCGGCCTCAGGACGGGTCGGCCATGGGGACCCGGGCGAGGGCAGCGCGGAGGCAATCCGCCGCTACGCCACGGTCAGCAACCCGCGCATGAAGTGGTGGTAGCCGCAGAGGTACGGGTACGTGCCGGGCTGGCTGGGGGCGATGAAGGAGGCGGTGCCGCCGGGGGCGATGGGCCCGGTGTCGAAGGTGGTGGGGTCCTGGGCGGTGAGGGTGTGGGTCACGGTGCCGGTGTTGCGGACGGTGACCACCGCGCCCGGGTGGACGGTGAAGTCGGCCGGGTCGAAGGCGAAGTCGCGGATCGTCACGATGCCGGCGAAGGGGGTCGGGGAGGACGGTGTCGGGGAGGACGGCGTCGAGGCGACCGTCGGCGGGGCGGTGACGACGGAGGACTCGTCCGGGGCCGCCCCGACGTAGGCGCTGAGGCAGCCGGTCAGGAGGGCGCCGAGGAGCAGGAGGGCGGCGGCCCGGACGGTCGGGGTCATCAGCTGGCGGCGAGTCGCATCCGGCGGGAGTCCGCGGCGGCGGACGGGGTGGAGCCGATGTTGGAGACGGTGGCGATGACGACGGCGTCGACGTCGGGGAGCCAGTTGGAGGTCTTGGACTGGACCATGAACTGGCGCTGCTGCTGGTTGCCGTCGCAGTTGATGTCGGCCTCGGCGGTGCGGGCGGAGCCGAAGGCGGTCGAGGCGGCGTCCTCCGGGTTCTTCTGCTCGACCGAGACGGTCAGCGAGCGGGCCTCGTCGGCGGCCGAGCAGAGGTAGGTGGCGTCGACCAGGACCCGGCTGGGGATCTTGGGGTCGATCCTGGCCTCGCCGAGGGTGATCACCGTCCCGGACGGGTCTCCGTCGCGGGCGGGCACGGCCTGGGCGGCGGGGGCCAGGCCGACCAGGGCGGTGGTGAGGGCGGTCACGACGATCCAGCGCTGCACAGCGAACCTCCGGGGTGTGGGGCGTAGTGCGGCCGACGCTAGTCAAGGCTTCGAGGGCCCGCGCGCCGGATCGTCCGATCGTCGTACGACCGACCCCGCACCTATACCGCCAAACGGGTAGCCCCCGGACCCCCATCGGCGCCGACCCCGTCACCGCCGCCGCAGCCACACCGCCCAGGTCAGCCCCGAGCACAGCAGGTACGCCACCAGGAACCCCAGGTACGCCGCGTCCCCGTTCCCGCTGGCCAGGAACGACTGCCGGAACGCCAGGTTCACCAGCACCCCGCCGAACGCCCCCACCGCCCCCGCCAGCCCGATCAGGGCCGCCGACCGCCGCCGGGAGTCGGCCTCGGCGGCCGCCGGGTCGGCCCCGGCCGCGACGGAGCGCCGGGCGAGGTCCTGGTAGTGCGCCGGGATCATCTTGTAGGTCGAACCGTTGCCGATCCCGCTGAGCACGAAGAGCGCGATGAACCCGCCGAGGAACAGCGGCAGCGAGCCCGCCCGGGAGGCGGCCAGCACGAGTGCGGTCCCGGCGCCCATGGCGGCGAAGGTCGCCAGCGTGACCCGCGCGCCGCCGTACCGGTCGGCCAGCCGTCCGCCGACCGGCCGCAGCAGCGAGCCGAACAGGGGCCCCAGGAAGGTGAGCGCGGCGGCCTTGACCGGGGTGTCGAAGCGCTCGTGGAACTGCACCTGGAGCACCTGCCCGAAGGCGAAGCCGAAGCCGATGAAGGAGCCGAAGGTGCCGATGTACAGGGTGGACACCGCCCAGCCGTACGGGTCGCGGGCCACCTCGCGCAGCGTCCGCCCCTCCCCGCCGGCGGACACCGGCAGGTTGTCCATCCGCCACCAGGCCCCGGCGGCCGCGAGCACGATCAGCGGCAGGTAGAGCAGCGGCAGCAGCCGGGGGTGGGCGGCGCCGGCGGTGGCCAGCACCAGCAGGCCGAGCAGCTGGACGGCGGGGACGCCGAGGTTGCCGCCGCCCGCGTTGACGCCCAGCGCCCAGCCCTTGAGCCGGTGCGGGTAGAAGGCGTTGATGTTGGCCATCGAGGAGGCGAAGTTGCCGCCGCCGACCCCGGCCACGCAGGCGACCGCCAGCAGGGTGCCGTAGGAGACGCCGGGCCGCAGCACCGCGGCCGCGAGCGCCGTCGGAACGAGCAGCAGCAAGGCGCTGATCACCGTCCAGGTGCGGCCGCCGAAGCGGGCGACGGCGAAGGTGTACGGCAGCCGCAGCAGGGCGCCGAGGGCGGTGGGCAGGGCGGTGAGGGTGAACTTGCCCGCGGTGTCGACGTGGTATTCGGGCCCGAGGAAGAGCACCAGCACCGACCACAGGCTCCACACCGAGAAGCCGATGTGCTCGGAAAGGACCGAGAAGACCAGGTTGCGCCGGGCGATCCGGGCGCCGCCGCGGGCCCACTGCTCCTCGTCCTCCGGGTCCCAACCCGCCAGCGGGGCGGGCGATCTGGTGTCGAGGACGGCCGTCATGCCGCGATCCCTCCGTCCGCGTCGAGCGAACCCGCCGCGTCCAGCGCACCGGCCGCGTCGAGCGTCCCTTCCCCCTCGAACGCGCCCTCCCCCTCGAACGCGCCCTCCCCGTCGAGCGCGCCCTCCCCGTCGAGCGCCCGCACCGGCCAGCGCCGCAGCACCGCGGGGCTGCCGTCGGGGGCGGTGGATTCGTCCAGGCAGCGTCCGTCGGTGAGGTCGTACACCTGCTTGTACATCGGCGAGATGAGGGTCGGCCGGTCGCCCCGGCTGCCGAGCAGGCCGCGGGCGAGGACCGGGGCGCCGCTGAACGGGTCGAGGTTGTCGACGGCGTACAGCTCCCCGCCACGACCGCGGAACAGGGCGACCTGGCCGGCCGCCTCGGGGAGCAACACCGCGACGCCGCGGCCGGGTTGGAGGTCGGTGAGGGCGCAGACGGTCTGCCAGCGGGCGCCGTCGTGGATCTGTACGGTCACGGGGTGAGCACCTCCGGTCGGGCTCCGGCGATCAGCACCGGGGCGTTGAGGGTGAGGCCGGTCTCGCCGGGGCGGGCGGGGCGGATCTGGCCGCGTTCGGGGACAAAGGTCACGGCGGGGTCGGGGGTGCCGGGGGCGTTGACGAAGGAGGCGAAGCGCCGCATCCGGTCGGGGTCGGCGAGGGTCTCGGCCCATTCGTCCCGGTAGCCGCCGATGTGACGATCCATCAGTTCATCGAGCTCGGCGGCGATGCCGAGCGAGTCGTCCAGCACCACGGCCCGCAGGTGGTCGAGTCCGCCCTCCAGCCGCTCCAGCCAGACCGAGGTGCGCTCCAGCCGGTCGGCGGTGCGGATGTAGAACATCAGGTACCGGTCGATGGTGCGGATCAGGGTGTCGCGGTCGAGGTCGGCGGCGAGCAGGTCGGCGTGCCGGGGGGTCATGCCGCCGTTGCCGCCGACGTAGAGGTTCCAGCCGGCCGAGGTGGCGATGATGCCGAAGTCCTTGCTCTGCGCCTCCGCGCACTCGCGGGCGCAGCCGGAGACGGCGGCCTTGAGCTTGTGCGGGGAGCGCAATCCCCGGTAGCGCAGCTCCAGTTCGATGGCGAGGGAGGTGGAGTCCTGGACGCCGAAGCGGCACCAGGTCTCGCCGACGCAGGACTTCACGGTGCGCAGCGACTTGCCGTAGGCGTGCCCGGACTCGAACCCGGCGTCGACCAGCTTGCGCCAGATGACCGGGAGTTGGTCGACGGTGGCGCCGAACATGTCGATCCGCTGGCCGCCGGTGATCTTGGTGTAGAGGCCGTGGTCGCGGGCGATCTCGCCGATCGTGATCAGGCCCTCGGGGGTGATCTCGCCGCCGGGCACCCGGGGCACGACCGAATAGGAGCCGTTGCGTTGGAGGTTGGCGAGGAAGTGGTCGTTGGAGTCCTGGAGGGCGCCCTGCTCGCCGTCCAGGATGTGGCCGTTGCCGAGGCTGGCGAGGATGGAGGCGACGGTGGGCTTGCAGATCTCGCAGCCCTCGCCGCCGGTGCCGTGCCCGGCCAGCAGCGCGGAGAAGGTGGACAGGCCGGTCACCCGGACGATCTCGTACAACTCGGCACGGCTGTGGGCGAAGTGCTCGCACAGGCCCTGGACGGTGGCGATCCCGGCGGCCGCCAGCTCCTCGGTGACCACGGTGCCCAGCTGCTTGAGGCAGCTGCCGCAGCCGGTGCCGGCCCGGGTGCACTTCTTGACGGCGGCGACGCTGTCCGCGCCCTGGTCGCGGACGGCGGCCCGGACGGCGCCCTGGGTGACGTTGTGGCAGGAGCAGAGCACCGCCTCGTCGGGCAGCGCGACCGACCCGGCGGCGGCGAACCCGCTTGGCAGCACCAGCTGTTCGGGCGCGACGGTGAGCGGCTTTCCGGCGACGGCGAGCGGGCGCAGGGTGCCGTAGCCCTCGGTGTCGCCGACCAGGACACCGCCGAGCAGCGCGCCGTCGGCGCCGATCACCAGCTTGCGGTAGATGCCGCTGCGGCTGTCGCTGTACAGCACGTCGAGCGCGCCCTCGGCGCTGCCGTGCGGGTCGCCGAAGCTGGCGACGTCGACGCCGAGCAGCTTGAGCTTGGTGGAGGTGTCGGCGCCGGTGAAGCCCGCGACGTCCAGCCCCGCGACCGTGCGGGCCGCCGTCTCGGCCATCTGGTAGCCCGGCGCGACCAGCCCGTACACCCGGCCGTCGACCGCCTGGGCGCACTCCCCGATCGCCAGCACCGCCGGGTCCTCGGTGCGGCAGCGGGCGTCGACCACGATGCCGCCGCGCGCGCCGACCGGCAGTCCGCAGTCCCGGGCGAGCTGGTCGCGGGCGCGCACCCCCGCGGAGAAGACCACCAGGTCGGCGGGCAGTTCCCGGCCGTCGGACAGGGCGAGGCCGCGCACCCGGCCGTCCGGGCCGGTGAGCACGCCGCTGGCGCCGGCGCCGGTGTGGACGGTGACGCCGAGCGCCTCGATCTTGCGGCGCAGCGCCGCGCCGCCGCCGTCGTCCACCTGGACGGCCATCAGCCGGGGCGCGAACTCGACCACGTGGGTGGCCAGGCCCCCGGCCCGCAGGGCGCCGGCCGCCTCCAGGCCGAGCAGTCCGCCGCCGACCACCACACCGGTGCCCGCGGCGCCGGCCTCGGCCCGGATCGCGTCGACGTCCTCGATGGTGCGGTAGACGTGGCAGCCGGGCGCTTCCGTGCCGGGCACCGGCGGTACGAACGGCACCGAGCCGGTGGCCAACACCAGGACGTCGTACCGGACTTCGGAGCCGGAGCGGGTGCGGACCAGCCGCGCCGCCCGGTCGATCGCGGTGACCGGGTCGCCCAGCCGCAGGTCGATGCCGTGCTCGGCCGGGAAGCCGGCCGGGCAGAGCGCCAGGTCGTCCGGTGTGCCGCCGGAGAACAGCGAGCTGAGGTGGACCCGGTCGTAGGCCGGGCGGGGCTCCTCGGCGAGCACGGTGACCCGCCAGCCGCGCGCGGCCGGCTGCTCGGTCCAGGCCTCCAGGAAGCGCTGGCCGACCATGCCGTGGCCGACCAGGACGAGGTCCCGCACATCGCGGTCGTCTGCGGTCATGGGGTGACTCCTAGCGTGAGCAGGTGCAGGGGGTGGCCGGCGAGCGCGCCGCCGTCGGCGAAGGCGCCGGCCAGCGCGTCCACGGTGGCCAGGTCGCCGAGCAGGATGGCGCCGACCAGTCGGTCGCCGCGCAGGACGAGCTTCTTGTAGCTGCCGCGGGTGGCGTCGGTGAGCCGCAGCACGTCGAGGTCCGGGTCGAGGCCCTCGTCCACGGCGCCGAAGGCCGCGTACTCCAGGTCGCCGGTGCTGAGCCGGGCGCGCGGGCTGCTGCCGGGGTAGCGGGCGTCGGGCTCGGCGCCGGAGAGGTGGCGGGCCAGCACGTCGGCCTGCTCCCAGGCGGGGCCGGCCAGGCCGTGGACGGTGCCGCGGTGCTCGGCGCAGTCGCCGATGGCGAACACGTGCGGGGCGGCGGCCAGTCGGTCGTCCACCAGGACGCCGGTTCCGACCGGCAGACCGGCGGCGTGGGCGAGCGCGGTGCGCGGGCGGGTGCCGCAGGCGAGCACCACCAGGTCGCAGTCCAGCCGGTAGCCGTTGGCCAGTTCCACCGCCTCGACCCGGCCCTCGGCGCCGCCGTGCACGGCCCGCGCCCGGTTGCCGGTGTAGCAGTCGACGCCGAGCCGCCGGAGCCGCTCGCGCAGCACGGCGGCCGCCTCCGAGTCCAGCTGACGTTCAATCAGATGCGGTGCCTGGTGCACGATTTCGACCCGGACGCCGAGCGCGGCCAGCGCCCGGGCGGCGCTCACCCCGAGCACCCCGCCGCCGATCACCACGGCCCGCTTCGCCCCGACCGCCTCCTCGGCGAGCCGGGCGCAGTCCTCCAGGGTGCGCAGTGTGTGCACGCCCTCGACCAGGCCGTACCCGTCGGGGCGGCGCAGTCCGCGGACGGGCGGGAGCACCGGGTTGGCGCCGGTGGCCAGCACCAGGTCGTCCCAGGGCTGTTCGCTCCCGTCGGCCAGCCGCAGGGTGCGCGCCGCCGGATCGAGGGCCACCACCTCGCAGCCGGGCCGGGCCGTCGCCCCGCCCAGCGGCAGCGCGATCGCCTCGGCGTCGTAGCGGCCGGTCAGCACCTCGGCGAGCAGCACCCGGTTGTACGGGGCACGCGGCTCGGCGCCGTACACGGTGACGGTGCCGGGCCCGCCGAGGGCGGTGTAGCGCTCGGCGAACCGGGCGGCCGCCATGCCGCCGCCGACCACCGCGATCCTGGGGGCGGTCCCGGGGGTCATGTCCCCGCCTCCCGGTGTACGCGCTCCACCCGGACGGCGCAGAGCTTGAACTCCGGCATCCGGGAGACCGGGTCGAGGGCCGGATTGGTCAGGCTGTTGGCCCGGCCGGCGCCCGCCCAGTGGAAGGGCATGAACACGGTGTCCGGCCGGATCGCCTCGGTGATCCGGGCCGGGGCGACGGCCCGCCCGCGCCGGCTGGTGACGGCCAGCGGCTCGCCGTCCGCGACGCCGAGCCGCTGCGCCAGCCGCGGGTGCAGTTCGACGTACGGGCCGGGCGCGGCCGCGTTGAGCTCGGCGACCCGGCGGGTCTGCGCGCCGCTCTGGTACTGGGCGAGCACCCGGCCGGTAGTCAGGTACAGCGGGTAGTCCTCGTCCGGCTCCTCGGCGGCCGGGCGGTGGGTGACCTCGGCGAACCGGGCCCGGCCGTCCGGGGTGGCGTAGCGGTCCAGGAACAGCCGGGGCGTCCCCGGGTGCCCCTCGGCCGGGCAGGGCCAGAACACCCCGTCCTCGGCGGCGATCCGGGCGTAGCTGATGCCCGCGTAGTCGGCGTCGCCACCGGCCGAGGCGCGCCGCAGTTCCTCGAAGGCCTGCTCCGCCTCGGCCGGGAAGCCGTCCGGGACCCCCAGCAGGGCGGCCAGTTCGCGCAGCAGCCAGAGCTCGCCGCGCACGCCGTCCGGCGGGTCGAGGGCGCGGCGGCGCAGGATCACCCGGCCCTCCAGGTTGGTGGTGGTGCCGTCCTCCTCGGCCCACTGGGTGACCGGCAGGACGACGTCGGCGAGCCGGGCGGTCTCCGAGAGCACCAGGTCGGCGACCACCAACAGGTCGAGTGCGCGCAGCCGTTCGGTGATCTGCCCGGCGTTCGGCGCGGAGACCGCCGGGTTGGATCCGGCCAGCAGCAGCGCCTTCACCCCGCCCGGGCGACCGAGGCCGTCCAGCAGCTCGTACGCGGAGAGCCCGGGGCCGGGCAGGCTCGCGGCCGGGACGCCCCAGACGGCGGCGACGTGGGCGCGGGCCGCCGGGTCCTCGATCGAGCGGTAGCCGGGCAGTTGGTCGGCCTTCTGGCCGTGCTCGCGACCGCCCTGCCCGTTGCCCTGGCCGGTCAGGCAGCCGTAACCGCTGTACGGGCGGCCGGACTTGCCGGTGGCCAGGCACAGGTTGATCCAGGCACCGACGGTGTCGGTGCCCTTGCTGTGCTGTTCGGCGCCGCGCGCGGTGAGCACCATGCCGGTGGCGGCCTCGCCGAACATCCGGGCCGCCAGCCGGAGTTGGTGGACGGGAACGCCGGTGATCCGCTCCACCCGATCCGGCCAGTGGGCCATCGCGGACTCGCGGGCCGCCGCGAAGCCGCTGGTCCGCTCGGCGATGAAGTCCTGGTCCAGCAGGCCGTCCGCGATCACCAGGTGGAGCAGGCCGAGGGCGAGCGCCAGGTCCCCGCCGGGGCGGGGCTGCAGGTGCAGGTCGGCCAGTTCGGCGGTGCGGGTGCGGCGCGGGTCGACCACGATCAACGTGCCGCCGTTCTCCCGCAGTTCGCGCAGGTACCGGACGGCCGGCGGCATCGTCTCGGCCGGGTTGCCGCCGACCAGGACCAGGCAGCCGGTGTGCGGGAGGTCGGCGAGCGGGAACGGCAGGCCGCGGTCCAGGCCGAAGGCCCGGCGGTGCGCGGCGGCGGCCGAGGACATGCAGAACCGGCCGTTGTAGTCGATGTTGGCGGTGCCCAGCACCACCCGCGCGAACTTGCCCAGCAGATAGGCCTTCTCGTTGGTGAGCCCGCCGCCGCCGAACACGCCCACCGCGTCCGGCCCGTGCTCGGCCCGTACCCGCGCCAGCCCGGAGGCCACCCGGTCCAGCGCCTCGGGCCAGCTCGCCGAGCGCAGCGGGCCGCCGGGCCGGTCGCGCAGCAGCGGGCCGGTCAGCCGGGCGGCGCGGGCCAGCAGCGCGGGCGCCGTCCGGCCCTTGCCGCACAGCGCGCCCCGGTTCACCGGGAAGTCCGGGCGCTCCAGCACCTCGACCGGCGGCCCGGCGGGGGCGGACCCGGCCGGCCCGACGGGCGCCAGCCGCATCCCGCACTGCAGCGAGCAGTACGGGCAGTGCGTGTCGGTGGCGGCCGGGGTGGTCGGGGCGACCGGGGCGGCGGTTGGTGTCATGCCGAGAAAGGTCGCCGCCCGCTGTTTCGTGACCGGGTCGCCGGTGTTGCGGGTACGGTACGCCCTGCTCACACCGCCCGGGCGCCGGGGTGCGGGCCCGGACATCCGCCGTAACCGCAGCGGCGCTTTCGCTTACCGGCAGGTGACGGCCGGGCAATGCCGCCGTAACAAGCGGGACGGAGGCTGGCCCGCATGGCAGCGACCCCCACCCCGGCAGAACCGGCAGAACCGGCAGGCCCGGCCGGACAGCACGGACCGGCAGGACCGGCCGGACGTCCAGGAGCACCCGCCGGCCCCGCGGGCCCGCTCACCGGCTTCACCGTCGGCGTCACCGCCGCCCGCCGCCGCGAGGAGCTGACCGCCCTGCTCACCCGGCGCGGCGCCCAGGTGGTCGAGGCGCCGGTGCTGCGCATCCTGCCGCTCGCCGACGACCTCGCCCTGCGCGAGGCCACCGACCGCTGCCTGGCCGCCCCGCTCGACTACGTGGTGGCCACCACCGGCGTCGGCTGGCGCGGCTGGATGAGCGCCGCCGAGGGCTGGGGCCGGGGCTCCGACCTCGCCGAGGCCTGCCGCGCCGCCGTGGTGCTCAGCCGGGGCCCCAAGGCCACCGGCGCGGTCCGGGCCAGCGGACTGGACGAGGGCTTCTCCCCCGACAGCGAGGCCACCGACGAGCTGCTCACCTGGCTGCTCGCCCGCCCACTGGCCGGGCGCCGGATCGCCGTCCAGGAGCACGGGGTGCGCCTGGACGCCTTCGCGGCGGCGCTGCGCGAGCGCGGCGCCGAGGTGATCTCCGTCCCGGTCTACCGCTGGGCGCCGCCGGAGGACCCGGGCGCGGTGCGCCGACTGCTCGACCAGACCGTCCGCCGCCAGGTGCACGCGCTCACCTTCACCAGCGCCCCCGCGATCACCGCCCTGCTCGCCGCGGCACGGGCCGAGGGGCGGTACGAGGCGCTGCTCGACGCGCTGCGCGCCGATGTGCTGCCGGTGTGCGTCGGCACCCTGTGCGCCCGCCCGCTCACCGACCTCGGCCTGCCCGCCGTCCACCCCGAGCGCGGCCGACTCGGCGCCCTGGTCCGGCTGCTGGCGGACACCCTCCCGGGCCGGGCCCGACGCGAAGTCCAGCTCCCCGGCGGGGTGTTGACGCTACAGGGGAACGCCGCCCTGGTCGACGGCGAGAGCCACCGGCTCAGCCCGCGCGGCGCCGCCGTGCTCCGCGCCCTCGCCGAACGGCCCGGCCGGGTGCTCAGCCGCGCCGACCTGCTGCGCGCCGCCTGGCCGGACGCGGCCGCCGACGAGCACGCGGTGGAGGCCGCCGTCGGCCGACTGCGGGCCGCGCTCGGCCCGCACGCCGCGCTCATCCGCACCGTCCCCAAGCGCGGCTACCGGCTGGCGGCGGGCTGATGCCGCCGGTGCTGCTCGCCGTCGCGCACGGCAGCCGCGATCCGGCAGCGGCGACCTCGATCCGCGCCCTGCTGCGGACAGTTCGCGCGCTGCGTCCCGAACTCACCGTCCGCTGCTGCTTCCTGGACCTGGCCCGCCCCACCCTCGCCGAGGCCCTCGCCCGACTCGCGGACGCCCGACCGGTGTTGGTGCCGCTGCTACTCGGCACCGGCTACCACCTGCGGGTCGACCTGCCCGCCGCCCTCGCCGACGCGGGCCTCCCCCGCACCCATCTCGCCCCGGCGCTCGGCCCCCACCCGCTGCTCGCCGAGGCCCTCGCCGACCGCCTCACCGAGGCCGGCGCGGCACCGGAGGCCCCCGTGGTGCTGGCCGGGGCCGGCTCCTCCGACCCCACCGCGCTCGCCGACACCGCTCGTACGGCCGAGCTGCTCGCCGCCCGCCTCGGCCGCCCCGTCACCCCCGCCCACCTCTCCGCCGCGGCCCCCACACCCCACCAGGCCGTGGCCGCCCTCCACGCCGCCGGCCACCTCCGGGTCGCCGTCGCCGGCTACCTGCTCTCCCCCGGCCACTTCGCCCGCCGCACCGCCACCACCGCGGCCACCTGGACCGGCGCCCCACTCGCCCCCCACCCGGCCGTCGCCCGCCTCCTCCTCCACCGCTACGACCAGGCCCGCACGGCGACCGAACTGCGCACCGCCGCCTGACCGCCTGACGGCGACCGAGCAGGCCGGCAGAGGTGACCGGCAGGGGTGACCGGCCACCCTGCGATACGGTGTCGCCCCACGGCGAAGGGGGCACGGCAATGCTGCTGAAGCAGGGGGACACCGTCCTCGGCACGATCACCATCGACGACCTGGACATGCCCTGGTGGCACGGCCACTTCCGGCCCACCCCGGCGTTCGAGCCGATCCGACCGTTCTTCGACGCCACCCGACGGGCCTTCAAAGCGGCGGACGACCGGACGATAGGCGCCGCCCTCGGGGCGATCAAGTCCCTGGCCCTCGTGATCGAGCCCGAGGACGGGACCGAACCGATCACCGCGTTCCTGCTGCACATCGAGGGCGACCGGATGCGGCTGCGCCACTGACGGCTGCCCGGCCCGGCCCGCGAACAGCCCCGATGCGCCTCAGCCCGACGGCGGGGCGGTCAGCTCGACGGCGAGGCGGTCAGCTCGATCGCCCGGAGCGCGGCCGCCAGGGCACGCTCGTCGCCCACGTCCAGGGCCGTGTCCGTCAGCTTGACGACGTGTTCGTCGCCGTGCGCCAGGGCCCGTTCGAACACCTCCTCGGGGGTGACCGGTCCGGGCGGGGCGTACGGGACGGGTTCGTCCGGCGCGTACATCGCGGTCACCGCCGCAGCCGCCGTCCAGGCCGCTCGCAGGCTCGCCGGCCACAGGGCGGGCGGGAGCGCGGGCAGCGCGCGCAGCACCGCGTTGGGGGCGGTGGCCGCGTGCACCAGCATGGTCTCCTCGCCGTGCCCGTGGGTGGCGTAGCGGTGGGTGGCCGCCCGTACCAGGTCGGCGAGGCGGTCGCGCGCCTCGCCCGGTTCGGTCACCCCGGCCGCCCACACCGGCAGCGCCGTGACCCGGTCAAGCCGGGCGGGGAAGCCGCCGTCCCGCTCGGCGATCGGCGGGACGGCGTCGAGGGCGGCGGCCGCGCCGACGGCCGTCGGCCGAAGGACCGGAACCGTGACCGGCCGGTGGCGCGCCGCCCAGTAGCCCAGGCCGTGGGCGAGTTCGGCCGACCGGGGCCCGGTCTCCGCGCCGGCCAGCAGGGTGCGCACGGCGTGGCCGACCCGGATCACCGGGTGGGTGGAGCCCCCGTACAGCCCGGGCAGCAGCCGGGGCCACCACTGCGCGAGCACCTCGCGCCAGGGGTGTTCGGCGAGTTGACGCTCGAAGTGGTCGATCCAGTCGGCGGCCCGGGCCGGATCGCCCAGCGCGGCAGGCCAGTTGGCGGCCGTGACCGGCTCGACCCGGGACGGGAAGTCCTCCAGCTTCCGCGCGTACCGGTCGAGCCACCGGTGCACGGCGGGCGCCTGCCCGTGCGCGGCCAGCGCCTCGACGGCCATCGGCGCGTGGTTGCTCAGCCGGCCCAGCCGCTCGGGCCCCGTGCGGTGCAGGCGTTCCAGTGCCTCGTCCAGAATCCCCGTGGTGTCCATGGCCACGACGCTAGGCGGGCCGACGCGACGGCGTAACGGTCCGCAGACGTAGGCCTTCGGACGCCCTCGGAGTCAGCCCCGGGCGAGTTCGCCGAGGAAGCCCAGCAGCCGTTCGTTGACCAGCTCCGGCTGCTCCAGGTTCAGTCCGTGCCCGGCCCGTTCGACGATCTCCGCCCGCACGCCGGGGATCAGCGCGGTGACCCGCTCCAGCACCCGGCGCGGCCGCAGCAGCGCGCTGCGCCGGCCGACCAGCATCAGCACGGGCAGCCCGATCGCGCCCAACTCCGCGTCCGTGAACGGCCGGGCGGGCGGGCGGCCGCCCGGCTTGTAGCTGCGCATGGCGAGCATCAGCGGGGCGATCATCTCGCGCGGCGCACTGAGCGCGGGGTTGGCCAGCAGCCGGCCGACCGCCGGGCGCAGCGGTCGCGGGGCGAGCATGCCGAACAGTCCGCCGATCATGTGGACGTAGAACCGGGCGGGCACCTTCTCGATCCCGCCCGGGTCCAGCGAGGTGACGGAGGCGAGCCGCTCGGGCCCGTGGACGGCCTGGTTGAGCGCCAGCCAGCCGCCGTACGAGACCCCCACCAGGTGCACCCGGTCCAGCCCGAGCCCGGCCAGCACCTCCCCCAGCCAAGCGGCGTTCTCGGCGGACCCGGCCGCGACGGCGCGCTGCACGCTGCGGCCCGGGTCGTCGAGGGTGTCGATCGCGTACACCGGGTGGTGCGCACCCAACGCGGCGATCTGCGGGTACCAGTTGGACGGGTGCCCGGCGTGGCCGTGCAGCAGCACGATCGGTTCGCCGTCGGTCGGCCCGTAGTGGTGGACGTGGACGGTGCCGTACCCGGTCTCGATGTCGAACTCCCGGCGCGGGGAAGGCCAGAGCTCCATCGCCCGGTCGTACGCGTCGAGGAACGTCGTGCGGGCCTTCTCGCTGGTGAAGTGTCCGACGCTGGTCCTGGTCATGATCCCTCCCGGTTTTGGTGGTATGGTTGTACCACAAAAACATCCGGAAGGAACCCGATGCCCAAGCTGGTGGACCACGAGGAGCGACGGGCCCACATCATCGACGCCCTGCTCCGCTCGGCGGCGGCCAGCGGCCTGCACTCCGTCACCATGCGCTCGGTCGCGGCCGAGGCGGGGGTGTCGGTACGGCTGGTCCAGTACTACTTCGACACCAAGGAACAGCTGCTCCTCGCCGCCATGACCCGCCTCACCACCCGGATGGGCGAGCGCATCCAACGCCGCCTCCGGGCCACGGGCGCCTCGACCGCCCCGCGCGACATCATCGAGGCGGTCCTGCTGGAAGCCGTCCCCACCGACGAGGAGAGCCGGGCCTTCCACCTCATCCACACCGAGTACGCGGTGCTGTCGGTCACCGACCCCGCCCTCGCCGGACCGGCGTTCCTGGCCGCCCCCAACGAGATGGAGGCCTTCCTCGCCGCCCAGCTCACCGCCGCCGGCGCCACCGACTCCCCCCGCCAGGAGGCCGTCGTCCTGATGGCCGTCTCGGCCGGCCTCGGCCTCAGCGTCCTGCTCGGCCAGCGCACACCGGACGACGCCGTCGCCGTCCTCCACCACCACCTCGGCCGCATCCTCCCCGCCCGGTGACGGGCCCGGGCGCTCCGCTGGGATGATCATCCGAACAAGGGAACACAAGGGAACGAGGGCTCCGACCTGGTCTTCGAGGCGACCGGTGGCACCTGGAGCGTCCTGGAACCGTGGCGCGCCCGACCCGCCCGTCCGCACGCGCGACTTCACCCACAGCAGAGCGCCACACCCTTCCGTCGGCGCCCCGGATCCCTAGGCTGAAGGGGTGAGCACTCAAGCGCCGAACGAAGCCCGCGTCATCCCCCTGCGCCCGCACGCCGCGCCGCCCGGCCCCGGCCGGTCGGGCCACACCCCGCCGGCCCCCGCGCCGAGGGAGCCGCTCTGGCGCGACCTCGTCGGCGACGCCCTGCGCCGCGAACGGCTCGCCCAGGAACGCACGTTGAAGGACGTCGCGGAGACCGCCCGGATCTCGATGCCGTACCTGTCGGAGCTGGAGCGGGGACGCAAGGAGGCCTCCTCCGAGGTGCTCGCGGCCGCCGCCAAGGCGCTCGGCCTCGGCCTCGGCGACCTGCTCTCGCTCGCCCAGGAGGAACTGGTCCGGCACAGCCTCGGACGGACGGCCCAGGGCCGGACGTCGTCCCCCTCGTCGGCGCGCTCCAACGGCCTCTGCCTCGCCGCCTGACCGGAGCCGCCCGACTCGGCGCCCGTCCGGGCGGGCGGGCCGGTGCACCCCCGTGGCACCGGCCCGCCCGCTCGGTCAGCCGAACGCCACCCGCCGGTTCAGCACCTCGTCCGCCAGCCCGTAGGCGACGGCCTCCTCGGCGGTGAACACCTTCTCCCGGTCCATGTCCGCGCGCAGCGTCGCCGCGTCGTGCCCGGTGTGCCGGGACAGCACCTCCTCCACCTGCGAGCGGACCCGCACCATCTCCTTCGCCGCCAGGCTCAGGTCGGAGACCGTCCCCTGCTGCCCACCACTGGCCGGCTGCCCGAGCAGCACCCGCGCGTGCCGCAGCACGAACCGCCGCCCCGGGTCCCCGCCCGCCAGCAGCACCGCCGCCGTCGAGGCCGCCTGGCCGACGCAGAAGGTGGAGACCGGCGCCTGCACGAAGGACATCGTGTCGTAGATCGCCATCAGCGAAGTGAACGATCCGCCGGGCGAGTTGAGGTAGATCGAGATCTCCCGCTCCGGGCTCTCCGACTCCAGGTGCAGCAGCTGCGCGATGACCACGTTGGCCACCCCGTCGTCGATCTCGGTGCCGAGGAAGATGATCCGCTCGTTCAGCAGCCGACTGAACACGTCGTACGTCCGCTCGCCCTTGGCGGTTCGCTCGATGACGTACGGAACCGTGTAGGACCCCATGTCAGAGCCCCATCCGTCGACGCGACGAGGCCGGACGGATGTCGGCCACCGACTCCACCACCCGGTCCACGAGCCCGTACTCCACGGCCTGCTCGGCCGTGAACCAGCGGTCCCGGTCGCCGTCCCGGCGGATCACTTCCTCGCTCTGGCCGGTGTGCTCGGCGGTGATGCGTTCGATGGCCCGCTTGGTGTGCTCCAGGTTCTCCGCCTGAATCTCGATGTCCGCGGTGGTACCGCCGATGCCCGCCGAGGGCTGGTGCATCATGATCCGCGCGTTCGGCAGCGCGAAGCGCTTCCCGCGCGCGCCGACGGTGAGCAGGAACTGCCCCATGCTGGCCGCGAACCCCATCGCCAGCGTCGACACGTCGTTCGGGATCAGCCGCATGGTGTCGTACACGGCCAGCCCCGCCGAGACCGACCCACCGGGGCTGTTGACGTACAGGCTGATGTCAGTGTGCGGGTCCTCCGCAGAGAGCAGCAGCAGTTGGGCGCACACCCGGTTCGCCGACACGTCGTCAACCTGGGTGCCGAGCAACACGATCCGCTGCGCGAGCAGTTGGGCGGCCAACTGGTCGTCGAACGGGCCGGGCTGCGTGCCGCCCTGCTCCGCACGGGGCTGGGGTGGGGTGAGTGGAGTCATCTGCTCCTCCTTGTCGAGCCGTTGACTCCACTCTCACCCCTGCAAGACCCACCGATGCCGTTCCTCTGCCCCCCGCAGATTCGCCGGGGGCAGATCAGTCGGCCAGGTGGTCGAACTCCCCGGCCCTGACACCACGCAGGAGGACGCGCAACCGGTCGGGCGTCGTGGTGATGACGACCTCGGGATCGTCACTCTCACAGAGTTTGACGGCCCCGCCGGCAGTCGCCGCAACGTAGATGCAATTGGCGGTGTCACCGCTGAACGAGGACTTCTGCCAGATCTGAACGGCCATGATCGTTCCCGTCTCAAATGCCCTGGGCGGTACGGTGGATGAGGTCGCGAGATGCCTCGGGCCCGAGTGCAGTCGCCTCCAACCGGTCCAACACGGCTCGATACTTGATCAGCTGCGGCTCGGTGTCAATGAACTCGAACCGATCCCCGTCGACCTGCACGCTGTCCAACCGAGCGACCTCGGCGGCGAAGTACACGATCCCGGCGCCGGAACTCGGAAAGCTACCCGTGCCGAACGGGATCACCCGCAGGTCGATGTGTGGGTACTCGCCCATCGTCAGCAGGTGCTCCAGCTGATCGCGGACAACCTTCGGCCCACCGAAGCCCATGCGCAGGGCCGTCTCATGGACGACGGCCGACAACGGCATCGGCTGTTCGCCGTACAGCACCGCCTGCCGCTTGATCCGATGAGAAACGAGGTGTTCCACCTCGGGCGGTGACAAGGGCGGGACCACATCCCGGAAGAGCGCGCGAGCGTGCTCGGCAGTCTGGAGGAGGCCTGGGAGGTGGATCACGGTGGCGATCCGCATCGATCGTGAATGGTGCTCTACCTCGGCCAGATCGAGCGCTCCGGCCGGGAGGATCTCGCGGTACTCCTCCCACCAACCCCGGGTGCGGCCACCGGTCATGCAGGTCAGCGCGTCGATCAACGCTTCATCCGTGCAGCCGTAGAGCCGTGCAAGGGCCCGCACCCGGTCCGCGCTCACGGGGTATCCCCCGGATTCGATGTTGCTGATCCGGGACTGCTGGGTGCCGTGCAACTCACCAGCCCGCGTGACCGACAGCCCTGCCTGCTCGCGCAACCGGCGCAACTCCGCGCCGAGTCGCCGTTGCCGAATGCTCGGCGGGATCTTGCTGGGCGGCATTCGCTGCCCCCTCCCCTGCTCGCCCTTCACTCCTTGGAGTGGTAGTGCCATGAATTCCCCAAAGACGGTGGACTACATACTACCCGCTGGCTATTTTTGATGCTGCGTCAGATACGGTCCTTCCCGTAGGAGACTTCCATGGCTACTGCGCCCTCGCCAAACCCCCAGACGCCCTTCGACCAGGAGCTGTACGCTCTCGTGCTCGACACCGCACCGCGCCTGTTCGCCGTCGTCCAGGTGTGCGACGAGGGCCAGTTGGACGCCGACGGGTGGGTGGTGGCCTGGGGGCTCGCCGACCACGACGGCCCGACGCACGTGATCAGCCTCGACGGCCGGGCGCGGCTGACCCTCGCCTCCCCCGACCGGGCGCTGCGCCACTACCGCGACCGGCCGGGGATCACCACCCGCCTGGTCTGGCTCACCCAGCCGGCCGCCGCCTGACCTTCCACCCCACCCGCACAGGAAGTCGGCCCCGCCGACTTCCTACACCGCCACGAACCGCCGGTTGCCGTCCCCCGCCAGAATCCTGCCGAAGCGCATGCCGGGGAAGTGCGCGGCCACCAGCACGTCCTCCGTATCCGCGGCCTCGTCCGCGATGCGGTTGCGCACGGCGGAGGCCGCCACCGGATCCACGTCCCAAATGACCTGCCAGTCCCGCTCGCTGAACTGGACCACCGAGTGCGCGACATCCCCCAGCAACAGCGCACGCCGCCCGCCGGAGGAGACCACGTACACCGTCGTCCCCGGGGTGTGCCCGGGCAGGTGGAGTGCGTCGATTCCCGGGGCGAGCGTGAAGTCCTTCTCAAAAAGCTCCAGTTGCCCCCCGATCGGGGTGAGCTTCTCCACCGCCGCAGGCTGGGCGCCCTCGCCCGTCACGAAGTGCTCCCAATCAGCACGGTGCGCCCGGTACGTGGCGCGCGGGAAGACCGGCCGCCCGTCAACGGCGGCCCAGCCGACGTGGTCGAAGTGCAGGTGGGTGAAGACCACATCGGTCACGTCCCCCGGGCCCACCCCGTGCGCCGCCAGCGAGTCGAGCAGCCGCCCACCCCGGTACCTGCCGTCGTCGAACGGCCCGACCCCGGCGTCGACCAGAACCGTCCGCTCCCCGCTGCGCACCAGGAAGCCCCCGAGCGGCAGCCCGAGGCTGCCGTCCGCCTCCCGATGGTGCCCGTGGCAGGCCCACGGGTCGGCCACCCCGGGGCGGGTGAGGATCTCGGCGGCGGTTTCCCTCCCCATCCCGTCCGCGATCGCCAGGATCTCGATGTCGCCGATCCTCATGTGCATCCTTCCGCAGCTTCCAGCAGGTCATCAGCTCCAACCAGCCACCACGGCAGGGGATTCCCGTACACGAAGGGGCCCGCAGCACGGCGGGCCCCTTCGACGGGGAGACTAGGGCGACTACCGGCGCCCGGCGCCGGCCCGCTCCCGGACGTCGGTGTCCTCGCCCTGGTCGTCGCCGTCGCCCCAGCCGTCGCTGCGGTCGCGGTACAGCGTGAAGCGGTCGAACAGCACCGGCGTCGGCAGCGGGTTGGCCGCCGTGGCCGGCACCGAGTGGTAGTAGGAGACCGTGATGGTGGTCCGGCCTCCCGGCACCGAACCCGGGTCGACGTCGAACACCGCGACGCCGTACGGGTACTTGGTGTCCGGGTCGGTGACGGCCGACCAGGTGGCCTTCTCCTTGGCGTCCGGGTCGGCCTTGAAGGTGAGCCGCTGGGTGCGGACGGTGGCCTCGCGGACGCCGTCGCCGTCGGCGGGCTGGTAGACGTCGTCGTGCCCGGCGGTGCCGCCGCCGCCCAGGATCAGGTGGACGGTGCCCTCGGAGGTGTCGATCCGCCGCAGGTCGTCGTCGACGGCCGCCGGGGTGAGCAGCCCGCCCGGCTCGGTGCCGCGCACCGGGTAGGTGCGCTCGTAGTCGTGGTCGTGTCCGGCCAGTACGAGGTCGACGGAGTAGCGGTCGAGCAGCGGCAGCAGGTGCTCCCGGATGCCCATGTCGCCGCCGTGGCTGGAGGCGGAGGAGGACATCGCGAACTGGTGCAGGTTGACCACGATCCAGTCGACCGCGTCGCCGCCCCGGGCCCGCTTCAGCACCCGTTCCAGCCAGCGCAGTTGGGCGCCCTCGCTGTAGCCGCTGATGTAGATGGACTGACCGGTGGCCGGGTCGATGCTGGCGTCGTCCTCGACGGCGATCTCGTTGCCGTCCAGGCTGACGAACAGCACCGAGCCGACCTGGAAGCTGTACCAGTTGCCGCAGTGGTCGCGGGTGCCGTTGTCGGGCAGCTCGAAGCGGGTCAGGTAGGAGGCGTACCCGAGGTCGCCGCCGCCGGCCTCGACCTCGTGGTTGCCGGGGGCGGGCATCCAGGGGCGGTTGGCGGCGGACCGGCCCATGTTGTTCATGAACGCGTTCCAGGCCTGCGGCTGGAGCTGCTCGTTGTTGTTGGCGTAGGCGAGGTCGCCGTTGAGCAGGTGGAACAGCGGGTTGAACTGCTCGACCTGACGGACGGCCGCGGCGCCGTGGATGGACGACTTCTTGAACACGTTGTCGCCGGTGCCGAGGTCGCCGAAGCTGGTGAAGCGGAACGCGGCCCGGCCGCGCGCGGGTGCGGTGCGGAAGGTGCCGCGGACCGGCTGGGCGCCGTCGTGCAGCACCTCGTAGACGTAGGTGGTGTCGGGGCGCAGCCCGTCCAGGCGGGCGTGGTGGGTGAAGGTCTCGACCTTGTTGAGCCCGTCGACGTAGCTGCGGCTGAGGGCGTCGACGGTGCGGCCCGCACCGCCGCGCGGGGTGCCGATCCGCACCCGGGGACGGCGCACGGTGGCGGCCGTCGCCCAGGAGACGGTCATCTCGCGAGAGGGCTCGTTGCCCCACTGGAGGTGGATCTGCTCCGGTCCGGGGGTGCCGGCCACGGCCGGCTGGGTCCACAGCAGGGTGGACGCGGGCAGCGCGGCGAGCGCACCGACCGCCGTACCCGTCCGTAGGACCGTTCTGCGGGAGTACCGCGAGGGATTGACCGCCATTGCCGCCTCCTGAGCTCCGAGAAACGCCCAGGAGGTTCCCAGTTCGACGGTACGTCCACACCACGGGTCACCGTGCCGACGGCGAACGGGAGTTGAACGCTGACCCTCGGTCGGCCGGGCCGGCCCGCCGGCGGCGGCCCGGTGGCAGCCCGGTGGCCGCCCCGTCCGGCGCGGGCGCGGAGGGGTACGGCCGGATGGCCGCGGGCCACCGGGGTGGTCCGGGACGGCCGAGCGGGTGACCTTTCGGACGTGTCGGCGGCCGCCCGCCCCGTCCAGCGTGCGTCGGTTGGAACGCGCCGCCTCCGGACGACGCACGCCCTGTCCCCGGACCTGAGAGCCGCCCATGCCTTCCACCGCCCGTCTCCGTCGCCTCGTCCCCACCGCGCTCTGCGCCCTCGCCGTGGCCGTCGCCGCCCCCGCGGCCCACGCCGCACCCCCGGGCGGCAGCAGCGGCACCGACCCCGGCGGGAGGACGGACGGCGGCAGGTACGACTGGGAGCGCGTGGCGGACTGCGAGAGCAGCGGCAACTGGCACGTCAACAGCGGCAACGGCTACTTCGGCGGCCTCCAGTTCGACCAGCCCACCTGGCGGGAGAACGGCGGCCTCGCCTACGCCCCGCGCGCCGACCTCGCCAGCCGCGAGGAGCAGATGGCGGTCGCCCAGCACCTGGCCGGCCACCGCGGCCTCTCCCCTTGGCCGGTCTGCGGCCGCCGCGCCGTCGGCGGCGGCCGCCACCACGAGGCCGGCCGGGACCAGAACCGGAACCAGAACCGGGACCGGGACCGGGACCAAGACCAGGACCGGGACGAGGAGGCCACCCGCGACCACGACCGCGACGCCGTCCTGCCGCCGCCCGCCCCCGGCGCCGCCGAGGACGGCCGGTGGACCGTCCGCGAGGACGACACCCTGGACCAGCTCGCCGCCGACCTGCACGTCCCCGGCGGCTGGCCGGCGCTGTACGAGCTCAACCGCGGCGCCGTCGGCGAGGACCCGGACCTGATCCAGCCCGGCCTGGTGCTGCGCCTGCCGTCCTGAGGCCGTCGGCGTACGGCGGGGGGGTGCGGATCAGCCCACGTGGACGCGCGGACGCTTGCTGCGGTCCGGCTCCGCCTCGCGCAGCACCTCACGGGTGACCGGCGCGACCTCGCCCTGACCGAACAGGAAGAACCGCAGGAACTGCGCGAACGGGCTGCCCTCGGTCCACTCGAAGTACAGGTGCGGCCGCTGCCCGGTGCGGTCCCGGACGGTGAGCGCCAGCGCGGCGATCGCGTTCGGGATGCTGGAGCTCTCCAGGGTCAGCACCCGGTACCGGCCGTGCAGCACCTCGCCGCGGACGGTCAGCTCGGACTCGAAGTCCGACGCGTCCCGGACGGTCACCTCGACGAAGACCAGGTCGTCCTCGCCCGGGATGTCGTTGTCGGCGCGGATCTGCCGGATCTTGTCGCGGTACTCGGCGACGTCCCGGTTGGTCGGCTCGTTGGCGATCAGGCGCAGCGGGCGGTGGGCGTAGTCCCGGATGAACCGCTCGGCGGTCTCGTCCAGCGTGACGTCGGTGACCCGCAGCTCGAAGGCGCGCTTGAGCCGGGAGAGCAGCGAGACCAGGATGATGCCGGCGATGAAGCAGGCACCGATCTTGACGCCGTCCGGGCGCTCCACGGTGTTCACGACGGTGGTGTACAGGAACACCGCCGCGATGGCGCCGAAGGCGATGGTCCAGCCGCGCTGGCGCTTCTTGTACGCGGCGATGGTGACGGCGATGGCCGCCGAACTGATCAGCACCAGCACGCCGGTGGCGTAGGCGCCGCCCTGGGCGTCGACGTTGGCGTCGAACAGCCAGGTGATCAGGAAGCCGACGACGGTCAGCACGATCACCATCGGGCGCACGGCGCGGGCCCAGTGCGGGGCCATGCCGTAGCGCGGCAGGTAGCGGGGCAGCAGGTTGAGCATGCCCGCCATGGCGGAGGCGCCGGCGAACCACAGGATGGCGATGGTCGACAGGTCGTAGACGCTGCCGAAGGTGCCGCCCAGGTACTCGTGCGCGAGGAAGGCGAGGGCGCGGCCGTTGGCCTGGCCGCCGCTCTCGAACTCCTTGGCCGGGATGAGCAGGGTGCAGATGAAGCTGGTGGCGATCAGGAAGCTGCTCATGATCACGGCGGCGGTGGTGAGCAGCTTGCGGGTGCCGCGGATCCGGCCGGTCGGGTTCGCCTCGGTGTCACCGGCCTCGCCCTTGATGTGCGGCATCACGGCGACGCCGGTCTCGAAGCCGGACATGCCGAGCGCGAGCTTCGGGAAGACGACCAGCGCGACGCCGATCATCACGAAGATGTTGCCGTGCTGGACGGTCAGCGCGTTGGACCAGTCGGTGACCACGTGCGGCGCCTGGACGATCTTCCAGATGCCGACCACGACGACGACCACGTTGAGCGCCAGGTAGACCCCGACCAGCCCGACGGCCAGGCCGATGGCCTCGCTGAAGCCCTTGAGGAAGACCGCGCCGAGCAGGGCGACCAGGATCAGCGTGATGATCATCTGCTTGCCGCCGAGGGCGCTGTTCAGATGCGGGTTCTCGACCAGGTGCGCGCTGGCGTCGGCGGCCGAGAGGGTGATCGTGATGATGAAGTCCGTCGCCGCGAAGCCGAGCAGGGCGAGGACGAACAGCTTGCCCTTCCAGAACGACAGCAGCCGCTCCAGCATCGCGATCGAGCCCTCACCGCGCGGGCTCTCCTGGGCGACCCGCCGGTAGACCGGCAGCGCGCCGAACAGGGTGACCAGCACCAGCACGATCGTGGCGATCGGCGAGAGCAGGCCGGCCGCGAGGGCGGCGATGCCCGGCTGGTAGCCGAGCGTCGAGAAGTAGTCCAGACCGGTCAGGCACATCACGCGCCACCACGGCTGGCCCGTGTGCGCAGCGTGATCGGTAGCGGCGGCGGAGTCCCCCGGCTCCGTGCCGTCCTGCTGGGCCTTCGCTGCGGCGTCCCTGGCGGCCTTGTCCGGGGACATGTCCTCCAGGAGCCAGCTGCGGAGCCGTATTCGCGCCGACGACGGGTCCTCCGTCGTCGTCTCCGTCGAACCCGACGAAACCACCTTGCACCTCTTGTTCAAGACCCCGTAAAGCGCCGTCGGGCGACGGCAGTGCGTCAGGCTATGCGACCGGCGTTAAGGAGACGTCATCGGCCCGCGTTAAGAAAACGTCATGGCTGCACGGGTCGGGGCAGGTGGCACCGCGCGGCGGGCCGGGCGCCGGGGCGGGGAGCACCTCCCCCGCCCCGGCGTCTCACGGGGTGGACGGCACGGCGGACCGCGGCACGGTCCCGCGACGTTCGCGGAGCCGTCCGAGACCGTCGCGGAGCGGTCCGCGGAGGGGTCCGGGGTTACGCGCGGTAACCGAGCACGGTCATCATCCCGGTCTCCGCGTGGTACACGTTGTGGCAGTGCACCATCCACAGCCCCGGGTTGTCCGCGTCGAAGTCGACCGCCAGCGTGGTGCCCGGCAGCACGATCGCGGTGTCCTTGCGCGGGCCGTCCGCGCCCAGCGCGAAACTGTGTCCGTGCAGGTGGACGGGGTGCCACATGGCGGTGCTGTTGCGGAACTCCAGCCGCACCCGCTCGCCCGCCGCCACCGGGTAGCGCTGCGCGGGGTCGTACGCGCGGCCGTTGAACGCCCAGTCGGCCTTCGCCATCCCGCCGGTGAGCTCCAGCAGCACCGTCCGGTCGGGCGACTTGGCGGGCAGTCGGACGCTCGGGTCGGCCTTCAACTGTGCGGCGGTCAGCAGCCGGCCGTCCAGCTCGGCCGGACGCGCCGAGGCGTCCGGCGCCGCGCCGCCGCCGGTGCGCAGCACGGCCAGCGCGGTGGCGTTCTTGCCCTCGGCCAGCGCGGTCAGCGGAAAGACGCCGTCCTGGGCGGTGACCAGCACGTCGTAGCGCTCGCCCATGCCGAGCAACAGCGCCTGGGTGGTGGCCGGTTCGACCGGGAAGCCGTCGGTGTGGGTGACGGTCAGCTGGTGGCCGCCGAGCGCGACCCGGTAGGCGGTGTCGCCGCCCGCGTTGATCAGCCGGATCCGGATCCGGTCGCCGGGCTTGGCGGTGAAGGTCTCCGGGGCGCTCACCAACCGGCCGTTGACCAGGTGGAACGGGTAGGCGACGTCGCCCGCGTCGCCGCCGAGCAGCGGGCTCGCGGCGCCCATCAGCATCCGGGAGGGGCCCGCGGCCGCGGTGGACGCGCCGCCGCCCATGTCCGTGCCGGGCATGCCGTGCGACGAGTGGTCCATCCCGCCCATGCCCCCGGCGAGTTCGGCGAGGACGGCGTCCGGGGTGCTGCCGTCGATCCCGTCCAGCCAGTCGTCCAGGACGACGACCCACTCCTTGTCGTAGCGCAGCGGCTCCTTCGGGTCCTCGACGATCAGCGGCGCGTACAGGCCGCGGTCCTGCTGCACGCCGGAGTGCGGGTGGAACCAGTAGGTGCCCGGGTGGGAGAGCGCGAAGCGGTAGTCGAAGGAGCCGCCCGCCCGGACCGGCTCCTGGGTCACGCCCGGCACGCCGTCCATGTCGTTGCGCAGCGCGAGGCCGTGCCAGTGCAGCGAGGTGGGCTGCGGCAGGTGGTTGGCGAGGGTGAGGGCGAGGGTGCCGCCGGCGGTGGCGCGCACCTCCCGGCCGGGCAGGCGGTCGCCGTAGGCCCAGCTGCGGACGGTGCGTCCGCCCAGGTCGAGGGTGGTCTCGGTGGCGGTGAGCGCGACCTTGCGCTCGGGCCCGGGCCGGCGCCGGGCCTCGGCGGCGGCGACCTGGGGGCCGTTCGGGGCGACGAACCCGGCGGGGGCGGTCGTGCCGCCGGTGGCCGGGGACGCCGGGGAGTGGCCCATGGCCGCGTGGTCCATCCCCTTCATCGGGTCGGATCCGGCGGAGCAGGCGGTGAGCAGACCGGTCCCGGCGGCGGCGAGCGCGGCGCCGAGGACGGTACGACGGGTGGGTGTGCGCATGACGGAGTGCACCTCATACAGGGGTGGTGTGGACGTACAGGACGGCGCGTCAGCCGTTCCGCGCGCGGGCGCGAAGGCGCACGAGCGGGCAGGGAACGGCGAGCGCGCGCCTACTGACGCAGCACCGACAGTCTGCTGAGGAGGATCCGCCCACCCCCGGGCGGCGGCAGCGCCCGCACCGCCCGCAACAACCGGGCCCGCACCTCGGCGGCGGCGTCGCCGCTGCGGCGCAGCAGCGGCCCGACGACCAGGAGCAGCAGGGTCCAGCCGGCCAGCACAGCGAGACAGACCGCCATCGGGTCCATCCCGCCCCTGGCGGCGGGGTCGGCCGTCACGGGGGCGGTCGTCACGGCGGCGGCCGTCATGGGGGCGTCCGCCGCAGGCACGGCGGCGTGGTGCCCCGACAACTGCTGCGCCACCGTCATCCGGGCCCCGTGCCCGGGGCGGTCGCCGTGCCCACCGGTCCCGCCGTGGGAGCCGCTCGGGTGGCCGAGGGTGTGCATCGTCACCACGCCGAGCAGCAGCGCGGCGAGCAGCAGCAGCCGCAGCACCCCGGGCCGCGAGAGGGACGACGGGAGGGACGACGGGAGGAACAGCGGGGAGCCGTCCGGCCGCTGCCGCACCATCTGCCCGCCTCCCGTCCCACCCGAGGATCCGATTACCCCGGCAGGGTATCCCGAGCCCCGCGCGGACGCCGAGCCGGGCCGCCGACCGAGGCGGCTACGCGCGCCGCACGGCGGCCGCCAGGTGGGCGCGGAACCACCTGTGGGCCGGATCGACCGAGGTGCGCGGGTGCCAGGCCATCCCCAGCTCCAGCGCCGGGAGTTCGAGCGGGATCGGGAAGGCCCGCAGGCCCAGCGCCGCGAAGGTCTCCGGCAGCCAGTCCGCCGCCCCGAGCGTCACCAGGTCGCTGTCCCGGGCCAGCAGCATCGCGGTGGTGTGGCCGGGCACCACCACCGCGACCCGGCGGGTGAGCCCGCGCTCGGCCAGCGCGGCGTCGATCGGCCCGAGCCGCTTGCCGCGCCGGGAGACGCCGATGTGGTCGGCGGCGGCGAACCGCCGGGCGGTGATCCGCCCCTCGAACAGCGGGTGGCCGACCCGCGCCACACCCACCACCGGCGCCGTGACCAGCGGCCGGCTGCGGATCTCCGGGTCCAGGTGGCCGAGCACGCCCACCTCGACGTCCACCTGCCCCTGCCGCAGCCCCGGTCCGCCCTCCAGCGCCTCCGGCAGGAACACCACGTCCACCCCGGGCGCCTCGGCGCGGATCCGCCCGATCAGCGGGCCGGCCACCCGGACCAGCACCGCGTCGGTGGTCTGCACGGTGAAGGTCCGCTCCAGGCGCGCCGGGTCGAAGCCCGCCCCGGGTCGCAGCACGTTCTCCGCACCCCGCAGCAACTCGGCCACCTCCTCCCGGAGTTCGAGCGCCCGCGGGGTCGGCACCAGCCCCTGCCCGGCCCGCACCAGCAGCGGGTCGCCGACCGTGCGGCGCAGCCGGGCCAGCGTCCGGCTCACCGCGGCCGGCGAGCTGCCGAGCCGCTCGGCGGCCCGGGTCACACTGCTCTCCTGCAGCAGAGCGTCCAGGGCCCGTAGCAGATTGAGGTCCATTCATGGCTCCTGAGCTGCAGTTTTGCGCTTCGGATCAACTGTTCCGTGCCGATCCTTGCATGGTTCGGACGCGCGCGCGGGCCGACAGTGGAAGCGTCCGATCAGAACCGTCCGGTCGGAACCGTCCGGTCAGACCCCTCCGCACTCCGGGAGTCCCGATGTCCAACGACCTCCGCGCCCACCTCGCCGGCGACGTGCTCGCCGTCGTCAGCCAGAGCGGCCCGACCGTCTGCTTCTTCGACGCCGCCACCGATGCCCTGCTGGACACCGTCCAAGTCGCCGCCGAGCCGCACGAGTTGCTCTTCGACCCGGCCCGCCGGCTGCTCTGGTGCACCTCCGCGTACCGGTCCGGCTACTACAACGCGCACCAGGGCCACAACACCAAGGTGACCGTCATCGACGCCGACACCCGTCGGATCGTCGAGGAGATCGACCTCGCCCCCGAGCACGGCCCGCACGGCCTGGCCCTGGACCCGGCCCGCGGCCGGCTCTACGTCAGCGTCGAGGCCTCGGCCGACCGCCCCGGCGGGGTGGTGGTCGTCGACACCGCGACCCGACGCCCGCTCGGCCGGATCGACACCGACGCCCCGGGCCCGCACTGGTTCGCGATCTCCCCGGACGGGCGCACCGGCTACGCCACCAACAAGGAGGCGCCGTTCGTCTCCGTGGTGGACCTCGACCGCGGCGTACTGACCGGCAAGATCGAGGTCCCCGGCAGCGAGGGCCTCGCCGTCTCCGCCGACGGCACCCGGGTGTACGTCGCCGGGCCGTACCTCGGCTTCGCCGCGGAGCCCGGCGCCGACCCCGGCATCCGGGTGATCGACACCGCCACGGCCACCGTGCTCGACGTCCTGCCCACCGGCCCGGCCGTCCTCCCGGTCCACCTCACCAGCAGCGGCCGCCTGCTGGCCGGCGAGGTCCGGATCTCCCCCGACGCCGACTCCCCGCTCGGCCGCCAGGCCCCCGGCCGGCTCACCGTGTTCTCCGCCGCCACCCACCGGCCGCTCGGCTCGATCGAGGTCGGCCGGTTCCCGCTGACCATCACCTCCTCCCCCGACGGCCGGTTCGGTTACGTCTCCTCGATCGTCTCCTCCACCGTCGACGTCGTCGACCTCCACACCCTGACCCCGGTCAGCCGGCTCACCGTCCCCAAGACCGCCGAACCCGGCGCCCACGGCCTCGCGTACCTCCCCCGCCCGGCCTGACGGCACCCCGACTCCGGGCGCGGGCGCGGCCCCGCCCGCGTCCGGAGTCTTGCCCTCTGCACACGCCGGACGCATCCTGGGGCACACCCGTCGGCCAGGGGGCAGGGGCAGGGATGAGACGCGGTTCCGGTGTGCTCGGCCCGACGGCCGCGCTGATCACGTTGCTCACCATGCTCACCGCGTGCGAGCCGTCCCCCGACCCGTTCCCGACCCGCCACCCCGTCCTCCTGCCCGAACCCGCCCCGCCGTCCGCCCGGTGGATCGTGGACCTCCTCGCCACCCTCAACCTGCCCCCCGGGTGCCCGAAGCCGACCCTGCCAACCCTGGCGGTCCTCGACACCGACGGGGAGTCCCGGGCCGTCGCGTTCTGGCCGGTGGACAACCTCGACGTCTGCTACGCCGTGATCAACGACGCGGGCCGGTCCCCCACCACGATCTGGCTCGACGCCGTCACGGACCTCTTCTCCCGCACCCCGATGCCGATCGACACCACCGCGGGCCTGGACTCCTACGCCTTCACCGCCTACCCCGGCCAGGTCGACGACATCACGGCCTCGGGCGACCCCGACGACCTGGTCGGCCCGGTCCGGCACCGCACCCTCGACCTCGGCGCCGGCCAACTGGTCACCTTCGCCGCGTACCACTACCGCATCCCGCCGACCGGCCGGCCGCTCTCCTTCTCCCTCTGCACCCCCGACGGCACCTGCCGCGACGCCCACTGACCGCCCGACCCCGGTGATCCTCGGCACCTCCCCGGAACCGACCCTGAACATCACCCCCTAAGGGGCGTGGACACGCTGGCCGGAGGGCACAGCACGGTCGTAGAAGCCCGTCGAACATGAGAAGGTACGCCCCATGAAGCCCATCAACTTCGTACTCAACGTCATCTGGCTGCTCTTCTGCGGCATTTGGATGGCCATCGGGTACGCGATCGCCGGAATCATCTGCTGCGTGCTGATCGTGACGATCCCGTTCGGCATCGCCTCGTTCCGGATCGCCGGGTTCATACTGTGGCCGTTCGGGCGGACCACCGTCGAGCGTCCGGACGCCGGGGCCGCGTCCTGCGTGGGCAACGTGATCTGGCTGATCTTCGCCGGCTGGTGGCTGGCCATCGGGCACCTGATCACCAGCATCCCGCTGTTCCTGTCGATCATCGGGATCCCCTTCGGCTGGGCCAACCTCAAGATGATCCCGATCTCGCTGATGCCGCTGGGCCGCGAGATCGTCTCGACGGACGAGGCCTGGGGCGCCCGGTACTGAGACGCGCCGGTCGGGGGGGCTCAGCGGCTCAGGCGGGCTTCCAGGTCGCGCAGGTCCTTGACGAGGGAGGCGCGGACCTGGCGGGCCATCAGCGGGGCGACGAACCGGAGGTAGGAGGTGGAGCCGCCGCGGACCCGGATCCGGGCGAAGGTGCCGGACTGGGTGGGCTCGAAGGTGTAGGTCACGTGCATCGGCATCGGGCCGGCGACCGAGACCATGTCGAGCATCCGCGGCGGGTCGTAGCCGGCCACCCGGAGCACGTAGACCATCCGTCGGCCGAGGAAGTGGGCGGTCCGGGTGACCTCGGCGCCGGGGCCGAAGCCGCCGCCCTCGGCCTCCCGGGTGAGGGCGGCGCGGCGGATGCCCTGGGTCCACTCGGGGTCGTGGCGCCAGTCCATGGCGTAGCCGGCCACGGTTTCCGGCGGGAGGGGGATCAGGCGTTCCACGGTGACGTCGAGGGGCATGGTCCCACTCTCCCGCCGGACGGCGGGATCCGCTTTCCCGGACGGCTAAGCGGCGCAGTAGTAGTCCAGCTCCTGGATATCCGACTTCAGCTTGTTCGTGCCGGAGCCGTTGTAGGGGTGGGAGTCGACGAAGCTCTGGGCGTCGGCGCGGACGCCCTGCCAGTCGCTGTGGCTGCTCGGGGCGCCCGCATTGGCGAGGTCGGTGCGGGTCTCCTGGACGGCCTGGTTGCAGGTGCCGGCCCGCTGGACGGGACCGGGGTGGGTGGGGCCCGCCAGGGCGGGGGTGGCCGGGGAGGCGAGGGCCAGGGCGGCCACCAGGGCGAGCACGGCGTCCGCGAGGTGGGTGCGGACCGGATTGGGTGTCGTCATGCCGGGACTGTGCGCACACCGACGGTGCGGCATTCCCGCGCGGGCGGTTCTCCACCCGCGCGGGCGAGCGCACGAGGGCGACACGCGCCCCGGCTCAGAGGCCGAGGATCCGCACCGCCAGCTCGCGCATCTCCACCTTGCGGATCTTGCCGGTGACCGTCATCGGGAACTCCTCCACCACGTGCACGTACCGCGGTACCTTGAAGTGCGCCAGGCGCCCGGCGCAGTAGGCGCCCACGGCCTCGGCGGTGAGCGGCTCGGCGCCCTCGCGCATCCGGATCCAGGCCATCAGCTCCTCGCCGTACTTCCGGTCGGGGACGCCGATCACCTGCACGTCCAGGACGTCCGGGTGGGTGTGCAGGAACTCCTCGATCTCGCGCGGGTAGAGGTTCTCCCCGCCGCGGATCACCATGTCCTTGATCCGCCCGGTGATGGCGAGGTAGCCGTCCTCGTCCATCACGGCGAGGTCCCCGGTGTGCATCCAGCGGGCCGCGTCGACGGCCTCGGCGGTGCGCTCGGGCTCCTCCCAGTAACCGAGCATCACGGAGTAGCCGCGGGTGCACAGCTCGCCGGGCTCGCCGCGCGGGACGATCCGGCCGGTGGCCGGGTCGACGACCTTGACCTCCAGGTGCGGGCCGACCCGGCCGACCGTGGAGACCCGGCGCTCGACCGGGTCGTCGGTGCGGGTCTGGGTGGAGACCGGCGAGGTCTCGGTCATGCCGTAGCAGATCGACACCTCGGCCATGCCCATCCGCTCGATGACCTCCTTCATCACCTCGGTCGGACAGGGCGAGCCGGCCATGATGCCGGTGCGCAGGCTCGTCAGGTCGTAGCGGTCGAAGTCCGGGTCGGCGAGTTCGGCGATGAACATGGTCGGGACGCCGTACAGCGAGGTACAGCGCTCGGCGGCGACGGCGGCCAGGGTAGCGCCGGGGTCGAAGGAGGGGGCCGGGATGACGACGCAGGCGCCGTGCGAGGTGGCCGCCAGGTTGCCCATGACCATGCCGAAGCAGTGGTAGAAGGGCACCGGCACGCAGATCCGGTCCTGTTCGGTGTAGTGCAGCAACTCGCCCACGAAGTACCCGTTGTTGAGGATGTTGTGGTGCGAGAGGGTGGCGCCCTTGGGGAAGCCGGTGGTGCCCGAGGTGTACTGGATGTTGATCGGGTCGTCCGGGGCCAACTCGCCCTGGCGGGCGGCCAGCAGGGCCGGGTCGACGGCGCGGCCGGCGGTCAGCACCGCGTCCCAGGCGGGGCTGCCGAGCAGCAGTACCCGCTCCAACTCCGGGCAGTGCGGCCGGACTTCGTCGATCATCCCGGCGTAGTCCGAGGTCTTGAAGCGCTCGGCGGCGACCAGCAGCCGGATCCCGGCCTGGTTCAGCACGTACTCCAACTCGTGCGCCCGGTAGGCCGGGTTGACGGTGACCAGGATCGCGCCGAGCTTGGCGGTGGCGTACTGGGTGAGCGTCCACTCGGCGCAGTTGGGGGCCCAGATGCCGACCCGGTCGCCCTTGGCGATCCCGAGCTCCAGCAGGCCGAGGGCCAGCGCGTCGACGTCGGCGGCCAGTTGGGCGTACGTCCAGCGGCGGCCGGTGGGGCGGTCGACCAGCGCGTCCCGGTCCGGGAAGGCGCGCACCGCGCGGTCCAGGTTCTCCCCGATGGTGTCGCCCAGCAGCGGGACGTCGGCGGTGCCGGAGGCGTAGCTGCGCGGGGCGGGCGGTGTCGGCACGGGCGGGCTCCTGGGTGCGGCGGCGCGGGACAGGGAACCATGGTCGCGGTCCCGGGCCCGCGCCGCCACCCCCGAACGGGGGTACCGGCACGGCGCCGGGGCCGCCCGTCGGGTTCGACGGACGGCCCCGGCGCGCGGGTCAGTAGTTGATGCAGGTGTTGCCGAAGGCCGGGTTGAGGAGGCTGATGACCCCGATCGAGTTGCCGCAGACGTTGGCCTCGATGTTGATCGGGATCTGGATCTGGTTGCCCGACAGGACGCCGGGCGACCCGAAGGCGACACCGTTCGCGGTCGCGTCACCGGCGGCGGCGGTGCCGGCACCGGCGAGGACGGCCACCGCGGCGAGCGCGGTGGCGGCGAGGGTGGTGCGAATACGCATTGCGTCACTCCTTGTGAGGCTGGCGAACTCCGTGTGACGATCACACTCGCACCGATCGAACTCGACGGCAGTCCGGGAGCGGCCGAATTGGTCATTCCGGGGGCGTGTCGCCCTCCCGCCCGGTCTCCCGTCCACCGGCCCGCACCCCGGCGGGAGCGGCCACGCTCAGTGATCCCAGCAGCTCCAGGGCCGGTTCGAGGCCCGGCTCGGCCTCCACCGCCCGGTGCAGCAGACCCAGCGCCAACGCCCCGTCACCGGCCGCCAACGCCTCCAGGGCCCGGTTGTAGTCGATCCGAGCGGCGTAACGCAGCCGGAACAGCACGCCCAGGTCCTCCCGGCAGGACGGGCAGCCCAGCGACTGCCGGTCCGCCGGGACCTTGCACAGCGGGCAGCGGATCTCGGGCAGGGCCGTCACGGTACCCGGCGTCACAGTGGTCATCGCGGACCCGCCTCCTCCGGACGGACCGGGCCGAGCGACTCGGCGGCCGGCTCGTTGCCCAGCTCCCGCTGCGCCTGCGCGTACAGCGCCAGCAGGTTCGACATGTGGCGGTTGACCTCCTCCATGTTGGGCGCCTCCACCGCCTCGTCCAGCCCGCGCAGCTCCGCCATGATCCGCTGGCCGAGGGCCGGCGAGACCATGTTCTGGTTGACGTAGACGTTGCACATGGTGAGCATCCGGAAGGTGTGCCCGAGCGAGTCGCACAGCTCGTCCGCCTTCTGGGCCGCACGCATCGCGCCCTCCCAGTCCGCCGCCTCCCGGCGCAGCCGCAGCTCGGCGGCGACCGAGCGGAGCCGGTCGAGGTCGCTCGGGTCCAGGTGCTTCTCGCAGTAGTGGATGAACAGGCTCAGGTACGCCTCCGAGCCGCGCACCCAGCGCTGGGCCTTGAGCTGGCGCTGCGCCCGCTCCAGCGCCTCGTCCACCGACTGGCCGCGGGTCTGCCCGGCGGCGAGGTCGTCCAGGGTGTCCATCAGGCGCTGGGCCTCGCGCCGCTCGGCCTCGGTGAGCTCGCCGCCCCAGCGGTCGGTGAAGGACTCGATCTGCCGCTGCTGCTCCTCGACCTGCACCTTCAGCTCCGGGTCGAGGGTGACCCGCTCCAGCTTGACGGTCTTCTCGGCGCCGCCCTGGATCCGGACGGACAGCGTGACGGTGCGGTCCCGGTCCAGGCCGAAGGCCACCTCCACCGGGGTGCGGCCGCCGAGCCCCTCGGGCAGGCGCAGGGTGAGGTGGCCGATCAGCTCGTTCTGCTGGGCGATCTCGTGCTCGCCCTCGTAGACCGCGACCTCCAGCCGCTGGCGGCCGCTGCCGGAGACCACGAACTCCCGGCTGACCGGCGAACTCGTCGGGTAGCTGGTGTTCTTGGGGATGATGACGGCCAGCCGGCCGTCGTTGAGCTCGATCCCCAGGTTCTTCGGGGTGATGTCGAAGGGGTTGGTGATCTGCATCAACTCGCCGCAACTGGTGCAGACTTCACTGCCCGGCGGGTTGACCACCGAGCAGGAGCCGCAGCGCAGGCCGACGTCCTCGGCGGCGGTGGAGGCCACCTTGGTGTGGCCGGGGGCGGCCGAGTTGAGCGGCTCGCCGCACAGTTCGCAGGCGGTGACGCCGGGGGCGGCCGGGGTGCCGCACTGCGGGCAGTTGCCGCCGCGCAGCACGGTGGTGGCCTGCGACTGCTGGGGGACCGTCGCCCCGCCGGCGGCCGAACCGGCCATCGGACCGGCGCACTTGGGGCAGTCGGCGGCCGCGGCGTCGACCGGGATGTGGCAGGTCGGGCAGGAGACCCGGTCGCCGCCGAGCAGCGAGGTGGCGCAGTTGGCGCAGTTGGAGGCGGACAGATCGCCGGGGGCCCGGCACTCGGGGCACTCCACCTCGCCGACCAGGGCGGACTGGGCGGCCGCGCCGAGCGCCACGCACTGCATCGGGTTCACGCCGCGCTTGATCCGGCGCGGGCCGAACACCTCGCCGAGCCGCCGCTCGACCAGCGGGATCGCGGTCGAGCCGCCGACCAGCACCACCTCGTCGATGTCCCCGACGGTCAGGTTGGCCTGCATGATGGCCTTGTGGGTCAGCTCGATGGTCCGCTCGATCTGGGCCTCGATCAGCTCCTCGAAGCGGGCCCGCTCGAACTCCGTCTCCAGCACCAGCTGTCCGGCGCCCAGGCCCGGCAGGATGACCTCGGAGGCCTCCTGGTTGGACAGCTCGATCTTGACGGTCTCGGCGGTGGCCGCGATCTTCGGGCGGTCGCGCAGGTCGGGCTGGTAGTCCGCGCCGTACTCCTCGCGGATGTCCTCCAGCAGCGCGCTGGTGATCGCCCGGTCGAAGTCGTCTCCGCCCAGCAGGTTGTCGCCCTCGATGCCGAGCACCGAGACCGAGCCGGGCACCAGCAGCAGGATGGAGATGTCGAAGGTGCCGCCGCCGAGGTCGTAGACCAGGACGGTCCGGCCCTCCTCGCCGGCCTCGGTGGTGAGCCCGTACGCGAGCGAGGCGGCGGTCGGCTCGTTGATGATCCGCAGCACGTGCAGGCCGGCCATCCGGCCCGCCTCCTGGGTGGCCGCGACCTGCCGCTCGCCGAAGTAGGCGGGGACGGTGATGACGGCCCGGTGGAAGGGCTCGCCGATCCGCTGCTCGGCGTCCTGCTTGAGCCGGTGCAGGATGATCGCGGAGATCTCGATCGGGGTGTAGGAGCGGCCGTTGAACCAGACGTTGACGTCGCCGTCGGTGCCCGCGGTGACCTTGTAGTCGATGTCCTTGAGCGCCGCCTGGACCTGCTGGTCCTTGAACTTGCGGCCCATGAAGCGCTTGACCGAGCGGATCACGTTGGCGCCGTCGATGGCGACCCGGCTGCGCGCGGTCGAGCCCACCAGCAGTTCGCCCTTGCGGCCGCTGCCGACCACGGAGGGCGTGGCCTCCTGGTTCTGCCGGTTGAAGATGATCTCCGGCGCGCCCCGGCGCAGGTGGGCCACCACGGAGTTGGTGGTACCCAGGTCGATGCCGAGTGTGCGGTACATGTCGTTCCCCTCTTGCCCCTCGTGGTCCTGGCTACTTCTTGCGCTTGGCCCGCTTGGGCGGGCGGCCGGTCACCCTGGCCTGCCGCCGGGCCCGCGGCGGAACCGGCCGGGCGGCGGGCTCCTCGGACGCCTCGGCCGACTCGGCCGACTCCGTCGGTTCCGCGGGCTTCTCCGTCTCCTCGACGGACGCCTCCTCGACCGGCGCCTCCTCGACCGGTGCCGCGTCCCCGACCGGCGCCGCCTCGGCCGGCGCCAGCGGGGCGTCCGCCGCGGACACCGCCGACCCGATCCGCGGGTCGACGACCGGCGGCAGCGCCGACTCCGGTGCGGCGACCACCACTTGGGCCCGTCGCAGCACGTCCTGCTCCCAGAAGAAGCCGGTCACCACGGTCTGCAGCACCGTCTCCGGCGCCACCCCCGGCCGCACCTCGGTACCGACGATCTCGGTCAGCGCCGGGTCCGCCGCCAGCCCCTCCAGCCGCATCGGCCGCACCCCGGCCTTGGCCAGCCGGCCGAGCAGCCGTCGGCGGGTCGCCTCCAGTCCGGCGCCGCGGCCGTGGGCGACCAGCTCGCGGTCCAGGCCGAGGGCGGCGAGCGCGTCGTCCACCTCGACCAGGACACCCAGCAGCTCCCGCTGGGCGGCCCGGGCCTGCTGCTTCTGCTCCGTCAGCTTGCTGCCCAGCAGGGAGGCCCGGAACAGCAGTTGGGTGAACCGGGCCTCCAGGTCGACGGACTCGACGCCCGGCGGGACCTCCAGCGGCCGGTGGCCGGTCAGCGGGGATGCGGTCGGTGCGTCGGTCATTCGGGGACCTCGATCTGCGGCAGCACGGACAGGTCGGCCGCGTAGCGGGCGGGCACGGGCGGTTCGGGGTCGGCGCCGCCGGGGGCGGGCTCGGCGAAGTCGGCGGCCGCCTCGGCCCGGTGCAGGGCGAGCAGGGCCGGGGCCGTCGGCGGCCCGGGGCGCTCGATCACCAGCAGCGGTTCGGCCAGCGCGGGCGCCAGCAGCTCGGCGGCCCGGTCCACCGGCTCGGGCGGGAGCGGCAGTTGGAGGTCGACCTCCAACCGCCGGTCCGGATTGCGCAGCAGGGCCGCGGCGTCCTGGATCTGCTGGCGGCTGTACCGGCCCGCCTTCAGCGCCTTCCCGACCGAGAGGTTGATCTCGCGCGTCCCGGCCGTGAGCGGGATGCCCAGGACCTCGTACGGCGACGGTTCGTGCAGTGGCATGGCGGGCGGCCTCTCTCCTCACGGCTCGGACGGGCGACAACTCACGGTTCGGGGACGGGAATCCGGACGGACGGACAGAACTACGGTCGGACGGACGGAACAACCGGCGGACGGCCGGGCGGGTGCACGTGCTACGACGACGCCGACCGCCCGGCGGTTGCCGGTCAGCGGAGCCGGTTGATCCGCCCCAACAGGGCCGTCAGCTCACGGTCGTTCGGCTTGTACTGCAGGGCCGTCTCGACCGCCCCCCGGGCCTCCAGGCGGCGGCCCGCGTTGGCCTCGGAGACGGCGTACGAGCTGAGCACGATGGCGATCTCGTCGCGCAGTTTGGCGGTGGTCTCCGCGGTGACGGACAGCGCGATCGCCTCCTTCAGCAGGTTGACCGCCCGGAGGTAGTGGCGCTCCTCGTAGAACCCGACCGCCTGGCCGCGCCAGATGCTGACCATCAGGCCGCGGATCTCCGGCGAGTCGTCGTAGGACCTGGCCTTCTGGAGCATGGCGATCTGGTCGGTGAAGTTCTGGTTCTGCATGTGGTCGATGACGTGGTTGGCGAGCATCACCGAGACCCGGCGGGTCGCCTCGGCGCCGGACCGGGTGTAGTCGCCCTCCCAGTCCGGGTCGGCGTCCAGGGCGCTCGCCATCCGGCGGATCGCGGTGTCGCTGTCGTCGGCGAAGGCGGCGGACCAGGAGAGTTGGCGCAGTACGAAGGCCAGGCCGCGCCGGTTCTCCGGGTCGTCGTCGATCTCCAGCAGCATCTGCCAGATGTCGACGGCCTCCAGCAGCTCCGCGTCGGGGGCGCCGACCCGGCTGAGCTCGCCGGCCCGGTTGCCGAGCGCGGCCCGGAGGAAGCGCACGGCGGTCGGGTCGTCGGGGACGAGTTCGAGGCCCTTGAGGACGAGGTCGATGGCGCGCCGGTAGTCCTTCTCCTCGTTGTTGATCTTGCGGCCCCACTGGGCGTAGGTCGCGCCGAGGTCGCCGCGCACCTCCGGGTCGTCCGGGGCCAGCACGTGGGCCTTCTCCAGCAGTTCGGCCGCGCCCGGCTGGTCGTCCTCGCTGCTCTTCAGCAGGGCCCGGGCGGCCCGGACCCCGGACTCGGCGGCGATCCGGGCGGCGTCGGCGGGCAGCACCACGCCGGGGACGGTCCGGGCCCGGGTGAGGCAGTCCAGCGCCTCGCGCCAGTCCTGGTTGCGGTGGTGCTCCCGCGCCTGGCTGACCAGCGCCTCGCCGAGCAGCGCCTGCCAGGCCTCGTCGCGCCCGTGCTCGGCGACGGCGTCCAGGGCGACGACGGCGGCGGCCTGGCGGCCCTGGAGGCCGAGGTAGCGCTGCGGGCCGAGCTCACCGAACAGGCCGAGGGCCCGGTCGAGCGGGGCGTCCTCCGACCCGTCCCGGCGGCGCCGGGCCCCGACGGCCTCCTCGAAGGCGGCGGCCCAGCCGTCGAGCCCGGGCTCGGCGCGGAGCAGCCGGTCGAGGGTGGGGCCGACGGCGAGCCGGCGGGTGGGGCGGCCGGGCAGGGTGATCCGGACGTTCTCCAGGGCGAGCGCGTCGGCGGCGTGGATCTCCATGCCCAGCCGCAGCGTCCAGGCGGTGACCTCGTCGCCGGTGCGTCCGGCGGTCCGGTCGAGGGCGCGCAGGTCCTCGCGGAGGCGGTCGGTGAGCGCGGTGCGGGCGGCCGTCATCCGCTGGGGTTCGGGGGTGCGGTCGGTGATCCGGGCGATCTCGCTCCACAGGCCGAGCTGGTGCAGGGCGGCGACCAGGCAGCCGATCGTCCAGGCCCAGACCTCCTCGTCGTCCCCGGTCACGGCCAGCCGGTAGCCGGACAGGCCGAGGGCGTGCAGCAGCCGGGGGTGGGCCGGGTCCTTGCGCAGCAGGTCGCGGTAGGCGAGGTAGGCCTCGCGGTGGTGGCCCTCGACGGCGTGCTGGTGGGCCTCGTGCTCGGCGAGCAGCACCAGGGCGCCGGCCGCCTGCGGGTGGGCGGGGGCCAGGGTGAGGGCCTGGCGCAGGTCGCCGGCCGCCCGTCCGGGCCGGTCGGCGGCGAGGGCGGCACCGGCCCGGCGGACCAGGACGGCCGCCCGGGCCGGGCCTGCGTCCTCCGGGAGGTCGGCCAACGCCTCGTCGAGACGGCCGAGTTCGGCGCGCAGCAGGGCGAGGTCGAGCCGGACGGGTGCGGCGGCGGGGCGGTCGCCGAGTGCCTCGGCCCAGGTCGCCAGCACGGGTTCGGCCTGCTCGGGGGTGCCGGCCCGGCGGGCGCAGTCCAGGACGGCGCGCAGGGCGGGGCCGGCGCAGGGTATGCAGCGCGGCGCGCCGGTCCCGGTGGGCGCGGGCAGGTGGTCGGGGCAGGCCTCCCGGCCGCAGCCGCCGCAGGCGCCGGTGGCGGGGCGGGTGCAGTCCGCGCAGTCGCCGACGGGGTCGGCCGCCGGTCCGGCGGCGGAGAGGAAGTGGCGGTACCAGTCCAGCGCGGCGGCCCAGTTGCCGGCCCGTTCGGCGAGCAGGGCGCGCAGTCGGGCGAGCGCCGGGTCGCCGGCCGGGTCGGGGTCGAGCGGGCCGAGCAGGGCGATGGTCTGGACCGGACGGCCCGCCAGCAGGGCGGCGGCGGCCAGGTGGTAGCGGTCGCGGAGTCCGGCGGTGGGGTCCAGCAGCGCGGTGACCTGCTCGGTGCCGCCTCCGGCCAGGGCGAGCGCGGCGCGCAGCCGGGACTGCCGGTGGGTGACGGCGCCGGGCAGGGTGTCGGCCAGTGCGAGGGCGGCGGCGGCGCCGCTGCGGGCCCCGGCGTCGTCCCGGCCGCCGATCAGCAGGTGGGCGGCCTCGCGCAGGGCGGCCTCGCGCAGCGCGGCCCGGTAGCCGGCCGCGGCGGGGTGCTCGGCGGCGGCCCGCTGCCAGAGGGCGCGGGCGGCGGCCGGGGCGACGGCCAGCCTGGTCCGGGCGAGCCGGTCGCGGGCCAGCGCCTGCCGGCCGTGCAGTTCGGGGTCGTCCAGCGGCTCCCAGCGGGCCAGGGCGGCGGCCGGGTCGTCGGTGCGGGCCAGTGCGAGGCCGTGGTGGTAGGCGGCGATCCGGCTCCAGCGGGAGTCCGGTTCGGTGTCGGCCTCGGCGCGCAGGATCGGTTCCGCTTCGGCGGACTGGCCGGCGGCGGTCAGGGCGGCGCCGAGCCGGACCCGGGCGGGGCGCCAGTCGGGGGCCTGGCCGAGGCCGGTCCGGTAGTCGGCGGCGGCCTCGGCGGGCCGCGCGGCCCGCTCGTGCACCAGGGCCAGGCCGAACCGGGCCGGGGCGAAGGAGGGTTGGACGGTGAGCGCGGCGGCGAACTGCTCCCGGGCCTGCTCGTCGGCGCCGAGCAGCAGGGCGAGCCGGCCCAGGGCGTAGCGCGGGCGCGGGTCGCCGGGGCTCTCGGTGGCGGCGGCCGCGAGGTCGGCCCAGGCCGCGTCGGTGGCGCCGAGCCGCTGCCGGGCCAGGCCGCGGAAGAGCAGGCTGTCGGTGCGCAGCGCCGGGCCGCGGCCCCACGGGGAGGGTTCGCCGGGCCCGCGGCGCAGGGCCTCGTCGAAGGCGGCGACGGCCGGTTCGTCCCGGTGCAGGGTGAACAGCTGGGCGCCCCAGCGGAACCAGAGTTCGCCGCTGCCGGCGGGGGCCGCCGCGGCGAGCAGCGGCTCGGTCTCGGCGGCCCGGCCGGTGGCGCGCAGCAGGGCGGCCCGGGCGAGCACCGGCCAGTCCTGGCCGGGCAGGGCGGCGAGGGCGCTCGCCGTGGCGTGTTCGCGCTGCTCGGGGGCGCCCTCGCGGCACAGGTGCTGGAGCTGCTGCCGGGCGCGGGCGGCGGTCTCGGCCTCCTCGCCGGGTTCGGCGCCGGTCGCGGTGGCCCGGAGGAAGGCGAGCAGCGGGCCGAGTTCGCCGTCCGGGGAGCGCAGTTGGTCGTCGGCGAGGCGTTGCAGGCCCCACCGGGGCAGTTGCCGGGCGGGGTCGGTGAGCAGCGGGAAGGCCTCGCGGTACAGGGCGAGGGTGGCCTGCTGGTCGCCGGTGGGGATGGTGGCCTCGGCCTGGCCGAGCAGGGCGAGGCCGCGTTGGACGCCCAGTTCCGCCGGGCCGGTGGCGAGTCGGCGGGCCAGTCGGGCGTAGCGGCGGCGGGCCTGCGGGGCCTGGCCGGCCGCGAGCCGCTCGGCCGCCGCGGCGAGCGCCTTGGCGACTCCGGCCGGGTCCAGGGTCGTTCGGCCTCGGACGACCCAGAAGACCGCCACCCCGGCCAGTGCCGCCGCGACCAGCAGCACCGCGATCAACAGCATGCACCGTCCCCCTGTGCCGTGTAGTCGTCCCACATCATGATCAACTTTCCCCGTACGACCATGAGTTGACGTTGTTTCGTGATGTTGCTCGGGCGCCCATCAGAATAGGGCCTCCCCGGGGCCGCCGAACAGGAAGGAGCACTATCCTGGGCAGCGCGCGGGCCGCGCGACGGCCGTGCGTCCACAGTGGTGAGGAAGCGTCGGGGGTCGTGTGTCCGAGTCTCGTTGGGTGCCCGGGCTCCGCTTCGGGCCGGAGTTCGACCCCGAACAGTACGAGCTGCTGGAGTTCCACCACCGGGGCGGCGAGGCCGAGGTGTGGCGGGCGGTGCGCACCGGGCACAACGGGATCAAGGAACTGGTCGCCGCGAAGATCATGCTGGAGCGCGACCCGTCCGAGGTGCGGCGCTGGCTCGGCCGCTGGGACGACGTCTCGCACAACGCCCACCGGCTCGGCGTCACCGACCTGGTGGTGCCCAGCTTCCTGCTCGGCCCCTCCCCGCACCGGCCCGGCACGGTGCCCTCCGGCGGGCTGCTCGGCTACCAGATCTCGCCCTGGGTCGAGGGCGTGCCGCTGCACACCTGGGCCCGCGCCCAGCGCGGCGGGCCGACCGCGACGGCCGACGTGCTGGTCCGGCTCTGCCGGATCGTCGACGACCTGCACCGCAAGCGCTGGGTGCACCGGGACATCTCCCCTGCCAACGTGCTGGTGGACGCCCAAGGCCTGGTCAAGCTGATCGACCTGACCTTCCTCGCCCCGCTCGACCACACCCTGACCGTCGCGGTGTTCACCCCCGGGCACGTCCCGCCGGAGGCCGAGCAGGTCGGCGGCTTCCCGACCACCGCCAAGGACCTGTTCGCGGTCGGCACCCTCGCCCGCGCCCTGCTGCTGCCCGACCACGGCCGACTGGACCACCGGCTCGCCGCCGAACAGGCCCGCGCCGAACTGCTGGCGGCCGGCTACGGCGAGGAACTCGCCCACTGGGCCTGCGAACCGCTCGCCCGCGAACCCGGGCGCCGCCCCGCCCCGCTCGGCCCCTGGGCCGCCCGCGGCCGCGAACTCCTGCGCGCCCACCGGCCGGTGGCCCGCACCGCGGGCCTCGCCGTGCTGCCCGACCGGGCCGGCCGGCCGGTCGTGGTCACCGCCGGGGCCGACGGCACCGCCCTGGCCGGGCCCGGCCGCACCGGCCACCGGCTGCCCGCCGGCCAGGGACCGGGCCCGGTACGGGAGTTGGCGGCGGGCTGGGCCGGGCGCCAGGGCGAGCTGGTGGTCTGCGCCGAGGACCGCTCCGGCACCCTGTGGATCGGCACCGCGGCCGGCTGGTGGGAGGCCGCGCGCGGGGTCGGCGGCCTCGCCGGGAGGGTCGGCGCGGCGGGCGAACTGACCGTGTGGACGGCCGCGGCCGGCGCCCTGCGCTCCTACCGCTGGGCCCCCGGCCTCACCCTCACCGGCCAGGAACACCCCGGCTGCCCCGCCGACCGGGTGCTCGCCGCCGAGGAGGAACGTCCCGGCAGCTGGCTGGTGCTGCTCGAACACCGCGAGCGGGTGCTCAGCTGGCGCCCGGGCTCCGGTGAACCACCCGTCCCGGTCGGCCCGCCCGGCACCCTGCGCGCCGGGGCACTGGCCCGCACCTCGGCCGGACCGCAGGCCGCCACCCTGCGGACGGACGGCTCGGCGCAGTTGCACGGCATCGGCGCGGCGCAGCTGCACGGCACCGGCGCGGCGGCCTCCGCCGGCACCGAGATCGGCGACGGCGAGCCCGCCCTCGGCCTCGCCATGGTCGGCCACCGCGGCGGCCCCACCATCGCCCTGGCCGGCGCCGGCGGCGTACGGCTGCGGCTGCCGGCCGGCGGCGCCTCCCGCCGGCCGCGCTGGTGGCGGCCCACCCTCCGGCCCGCCACCCGGGTCGCGCTCGCCGTGGGGGACGACTGGCGGCTGTGCCTGGCGGCGGTGGTCGAGGGCGAGTTGCAGGTGTGGCAGGAGGACGCGGCGTACCGGTGGCAGGCGGTGGACCTGCCGGACGGGGGATAGGTCGGGTCCGACGATTCGCGTCGGATCAGCGCGCGGTGTCCTGGGCCGGGCAGCGGTCGAGGAGTTCGGCGTGGGCCTCCTGGGCGGCGTCCTGCGGGAGGATCCGCTCGGCCCGGCCGCCGTCCGGAGCGCTGATCACGTAGTGCTCGGCGAGGTACGAGAAGTCGTCCCAGTCCTCCCAGCGGTGGGCGCGCAGCAGGGTCCGGCCGCAGCGGGTGCAGCCGATCCACGGCACCAGCACCAGGCCCGTCAGCTCCGGTTCGCCCCAACCGGTCAGCACCTCGGCCTCGTCGCGCTCGCCGTCCAGCAGCCGTACCGGGGCGGGCGCGCCGTCGCCCGGGCAGCGCAGCAGGCCGGGGGCGAGCTTCTCCCGCTCCCCCCACTCCTCGGTGAGCACCGAGATCTGCGCCCGGTCCGTGCCGGAGACCGGGACCTGGCGGGCGAGCAGCCCCTCGACCAGCAGACCGAGCCCGCTCTCCTGCTCGCCGATCGTCCAGCAGTCCTTGACGCCCTCGGCCGCGTCGGCGGGCAGGAGGTCGGCGATCCGGTGCCAGAGCGCGGTGTTCTCGTCCATGGGTCGGACTCTAGCTCCGCTTACTCGCCGTGGTCGGCGAGGGGGCGGGGCGGTCCGGGCATCAGGGCATCCGGGCCGACGTGTTCCGGGCTGACGTGTTCCGGACGCGCCGGGGCCCCGGAACCGGGGGCGGTTCCGGGGCCTCGGCCCGGCGGCGGCGGGGGCGGGGGCGGGCTCAGCGGAAGCGGCGCAGCCGGAGGCTGTTGCCGACCACGAAGACCGAGGAGAAGGCCATCGCCGCTCCGGCGATCATCGGGTTGAGCATCCCGGCGGCGGCCAGCGGCAGGGCGGCGACGTTGTAGCCGAAGGCCCAGAAGAGGTTGCTCTTGATGGTGCCGAGGGTCCTGCGGGAGAGTCGGATGGCGTCGGCGGCGGCGCGCAGGTCGCCGCGGACCAGGGTGAGGTCGGCGGCCTCGATCGCGGCGTCGGTGCCGGTGCCCATCGCCAACCCCAGGTCGGCCTGGGCCAGGGCGGCCGCGTCGTTGACGCCGTCGCCGACCATCGCGACGACCTTGCCCTCGGCCTGCAGCCGCTTGACGGCGTCGACCTTGTCCTGCGGCATGACCTCGGCGATCACGTGCTCCGGTGCGATGCCGACCTCGGCCGCGACCGCCTCGGCCAC
>NZ_JBEOSV010000019.1:0-139883 GCF_040303245.1 Kitasatospora sp. NPDC096077
CCCGCCGACGGGCCGCCCCCACCCCCCCCGCGGCTCTTGGGGGCCCCCGGGGGCGGGGGGGGGGGTGTGGGGGGGGGGGGGGGGGGGGGGGGGGCGCGGGGGGGGGGGGGGGGTGGCGCCCCGACCGGGAGGGTCGGGGCGCCCTTACCGTACGCGGCGGTCGGCGGGAGCGTACGGGCCGGCTGCGGGACCGTACGGTCTGTCAGCGGGCCGGCTGCGGGCCGGTCAGCGAGCCGGTCGGCGCGAAACGGTCAGCGGGTCGGGCTGAGCCGCAGGGTGACCAGTTCGAACGGCCGCAGGGCCAGTCGGACCGCGCCATCCTCGACCGTCACCTCGCCGCGGGTGCCGTCCCAGGGCCGTTCCAGCAGGTCGCAGGGGACGGCACCGGCCAGCGGGAAGGAGGTGGTGAGCCGGCCCCGGACGCGGCCGCCGCCCGCCTCGTAGACCCGGACGACCAGGTCCCCGCTGCCGTCGTCGGCGAGCTTCACCGCGCTGACCACCAGGGCCTCGTGGTCCACCTCGACCAGCGGAGCGACGTGCTCGGCGCTGCCGGTGACCCGCCGCTCGGGCAGGCCGATCCGGTAGCCCTCGCGGACGGCGTCGCCGATCGCCGCGCCCGGGACCAGCGCGTGCCGGAACCGGTGCAGGCCCTGGTCGGTCTTCGGGTCGGGGAAGCGCGGGGCGCGCAGCAGGGAGAAGCGGACCGTGGTGGTGGTGCCGCCGTCGGCCGGGCGCACCGTACGGGTGACGTCGTGGCCGTAGGTGGAGGCGGTCACCAGGGCCACGCCCCAGCCCGGCTCCTCCAGGTGGACGAAGCGGTGGTTGCAGGCCTCGAACTTGGCCGCGTCCCAGCTGGTGTTGGTGTGGGTGGGGCGGTAGAGGTGGCCGAACTGGGTCTCGGCGGCGTAGCGCTCGGTGTGGACGTCCAGCGGGAACGCGGCCTTGAGGAACTTCTCGGTCTCGTGCCAGTCGACCTCGGTGTCGATGTCGAGGCGCTGTTCGCCCGCGCGCAGGGTGAGGGTCTGGACCACGGTGGAGGAGCCGAAGGAGCGGGCGATCCGCACCGAGGCCGTGCCGTCCCCGGCCGAGGCGGTGAGCGAGTCCACGCCGGTCAGGTCGGTGACGGTGTTGCGGTAGAACTGGTCCACGTCCCAGGCGTCCCACATGTTGGGGAAGTCGGGGTGCAGCTGGAGCAGGTTGGCGCGGCCGCCGGGGGCGACGGTCTCCCGGCCGCTGGACAGGTCGACGGCCGAGCCGATCAGCCCGTCGGCGTCGACCAGCACCCTCAACAGGCCGTTGTCCAGGGTGAACCCGCCGCCCTCCAGCGGGGTGGCCGTGCAGGCCGGACCGGCCGTGACGGCCGGCGCCGCGCCGCCCGCCGGGACGGCCGAACGGGTGTGCGGCGCCGCGTTGAACGTCAACTCCCGTCCGCCGTCCGGTGATCCGGCCAGTGCCTGCTGGGCGGCGGCGATCAGCCCGTCCAGCTCCCCGGCCAGCGCGGCGTAGGTGGCCTCGGCCTCGCGGTGCACCCAGGCGATCGAGGAGCCGGGCAGGATGTCGTGGAACTGGTGCAGCAGCACGGTCTTCCAGATCCGGTCCAGCTGCTCGTACGGGTACTCGGCGTCGGTGCGCAAGGAGGCGGTGGCGCACCAGAGTTCGGCCTCGCGCAGCAGGTTCTCGCTGCGCCGGTTGCCCTGCTTGGTCTTCGCCTGGCTGGTCAGGGTGGCCCGGTGCAGCTCCAGGTAGAGTTCGCCGACCCAGACCGGCGGGTTCGGGTACTCGGCCTCGGCCTTGGTGAAGAACTCGGCCGGGTCCTCCCAGCGGACGGTGGCCGCGCCCTCCAGGTTCCGCAGCCGGGCGGCCTTGCCGACCATCTCCCGGGTCGTGCCGCCGCCGCCGTCGCCCCAGCCGGTCGGGGCGAGCGAGTGCCGGGCCACCCCCTTGTCCTTGAAGTTCCGTGCGGCGTGGGCGATCTCGCTGCCCTTCATGGAGCAGTTGTAGGTGTCCACGGGCGGGAAGTGGGTGAAGATGCGGGTCCCGTCGATGCCCTCCCAGAGGAAGGTGTGGTGCGGGAACTTGTTGATCTGGCTCCAGGAGATCTTCTGGGTCAGCAGCCACTTGGAGCCGGCGTTGCGGATGATCTGCGGCAGGCCGCCGGTGAAGCCGAAGGTGTCGGGCAGCCAGGCCTCGTGGTTCTCGACCCCGAACTCCTCCAGGAAGAACCGCTTGCCGTGCACGAACTGCCGGGCCATCGCCTCCGAGCTCGGCATGTTGGTGTCGGACTCCACCCACATGCCGCCGGCCGGGATGAACCGGCCCGCGGCCACCGCCTTGCGCACCCGGGCGTACACCTCCGGGCGGTGCTCCTTGATCCAGGCGTACTGCTGCGCCTGGGACATGGTGTAGCGGAACTCCGGTTCGTCCTCCAGCAGGGCGGTCATGTTGGCCGTGGTGCGGGCGACCTTGCGGACCGTCTCGCGCAGCGGCCACAGCCAGGCGGAGTCGATGTGGGCGTGGCCGATGGCGCTGATCCGGTGCGCGGACGGTGCGGCGGGCGCGGACAGCACCGCGGTGAGTTCCGAACGGGCGGCCGCCGCCGTGCCGTTGACGTCCTGGAGGTCGATCGCGTCCAGGCAGCGTTCGACCGCGCGCAGGATCTCCCAGCGGCGGGCGCCGTCCACCGGCAGCTCGGCCATCAGCTCGCCGAGCACCTCCAGGTCCAGCGACAGCTGCCAGACGGTGTCGTCGAAGACCGCGAGGTCCATCCGGGCCAGCTTGTACTGCGGCTGGTCGCCGGCCGTCTCCTTGTCGCCCAACTCGGTGGGCAGGAAGGGGTGGTAGTCCAGGATGACCGGGTTGGCGGCGGCCTCGACGTGCAGCAGCACCTGCTCGCCGCCGGCCGCCGGGGCGGCGATCCGCACCCACTGGTTGCGCGGGTTGAGGCCCTTCACCGGGCTGCCGTCCGGGCGGTAGACCAGGCCCTCGCACTGGAAGCCGGGCATGTTGGCGTCGAAGCCGAGGTCGATCAGCGCCTCGACCGTCCGACCGGCCCAGGCCTCGGGCACGGTGCCGGAGACGGTCAGCCAACTGGTGCCCCAGGGCGCGCCCCAGGCGTCGCCGACCGCGATCGGGGTGCGCGGCGCGGCCAGGCCCTCGGCGACCGGGACGGGCTCGCCGGGGGCGGTCCAGATGCCGACCTCCAGCGGGACGGACTCGGGGTGGACGGCGGGGAGGATGCGCTCCTCCAGGACGCGCTTGAGACGGGACTCGACGAGGGTGCGGTCATCGTGCATGTCGGCAGGCTCCGTTGCGTGCTTCGGGACGGTTACAGAGAACGTACGTCGGAGGGGTGGACCAGCTCGGTGATGCCGCGCGCGGCCAGGTGCGCCTGGTCGTCGGCGCGTTCGGCGAGCACGGCGGTCGGCCGGGCGCCGGCCTCGGCGAGGCGCATGAAGGCCTCGTACACCGGGCCGCCGGGCCCGCAGACCGCGCGCCGCGGGGAGGTGACCTCGTCGCCGGTGGCGACCACCACCGCGGTGCGGCGCGGCTCGGGCGGGCGCCAGTCGCGCCGGACCGCGGCGGCGGCCTCGGCCAGCCGGGCGCCGGCCGGTTTCACCCTCCGGTCGGTGGTCAACAGGCCGAGGCTGTACTCCAGTTCGGGGAAGTCGGCGAGCGAGCGGTCCACGTCGTGGGAGCACCACCAGGTGACCCCCCACAGCTCCGGGCAGTCCAGCACGGCCTCGACGGTGGCGCCGGTGAACCGGGCGGCGTCCTCGGCGGTGATGTGCGGGGCGGGCGCGCCGACCTCCTGCAGCCAGACCGGGCGGGCCGGGTCGTCCGCCCAGGCCTTGGACAGCTCGACCAGGTAGGCGGCGTGCTGGGCGGTGGCGGTGGAGTGGGCGCCGTAGCGTTGGGCGGTGCCGTTGAACACCCATGAGTGCACGGCGGTGGCGCCGCCCAGACGGGCCGAGTGCCAGGGGGTGAAGGGGTGTTCGTCCAGGTACCAGGCCGCGTCGTAGGAGGCGTGCAGGTGCAGCCGGCCGGGTGCGCCCTGCTCGCAGGCGGCGAGCATCCGGCGCAGCCAGGCCTCCGCCTCGGCGGGGGTGGCCCGGTCCGGGTCGGGGTGCGGGGCTCCGGAGAACTGGTTGATCTCGTTGCCGAGGGTCATCCCGAGGAAGTTCGGCCGCTCGGTCAGCGCCCCGGCCAGGGTGCGCAGGTAGGCGGCCTGGCCGTCGAGGACCTCGGGGTCGGTGAACAGGTTGCGCCGGTGCCAGGTTTGGGTCCAGGACGGCAGGAAGTCGAAGCTGGACAGATGGCCCTGGAGGCCGTCCACCGCGACGTCCAGGCCGCGTTCGCCGGCCACGTCCACCAGGGCCGTCAGCTGGTCGACGGCGCGCGGGCGGATCAGGGTGCGGTTGGGCTGGAACAGCGGCCAGAGCGGGAAGACCCGGACGTGGTCCAGACCGAGGGCGGCGATGGAGTCGAAGTCGGCGCGCACGGCGTCGAGGTCGAAGTCGAGCCAGTGGTGGAACCAGCCTGCGCTGGGGGTGTAGTTGACGCCGAAGCGCGGCGCCTGCGGGGTGGTGGGCACGGGGGCGGTCACAGATGGCGTCCTCAACTGTGGTGGGGCGTACGGGATGTGGGGTCTGGACGGACAGGCCCTAGCCCTTGACGGCTCCCTCCTCGACGCCCTTGAAGAAGAAGCGCTGGCAGACGGCGAACACCACGACGATCGGCAGGAACGCGATCATGGTGCCGGCCGCGATCAGCCGGGGGTTGGCGGAGAAGGTGCCGTTGAGGTACTGGAGCCCGACGGTCAGGGTGTACTTCTGCGGGTCGTTGAGCACGATCAGCGGCCAGAGGAAGTCGTCCCAGGCGCCGATGAAGGTGAAGATGACGATCACGCTGAGCATGCCGCGCACGTTCGGCAGGCCGATGTGCCACAGCCGCTGCCAGACGTTGGCGCCGTCCACCAGTGCGGCCTGGTCGAGTTCGACCGGGACGGCGGCGAAGGCGGTGCGCATCAGCAGCACGTTGAGCATCGCGATCGCCCCGGGCAGGGCGACGCCGAGCAGGTTGTCGGCCAGGCCGAGGCCGCGCACCAGCACGTACTGGGAGACGATGGTGACCTCGCCGGGCAGCACCAGCGTCGCCAGGAAGAGGCCGAGCACCAGCCGGGCGCCGCGGAAGCGCAGCCGGGCGAGGGCGTAGCCGGCCAGGGTGCAGCCGACCACGTTGCCGGCGATGCAGACGGCGGCGACGATCACCGAGTTGAGGGCGTACGTCCACACCGGGATGGTCTCGGCGACCTTGCCGAAGTTGCCGAGGGTGGGCTGCGTGGGCAGGAAGGCCGGGGTACGGGTGTAGACGTCCTCGGCGGGGCCCTTGAGGGAGGTGGAGAGCTGCCACAGGAACGGGCCGATCACCAGGAGCAGGACGAGCAGCAGGATCAGGTAGCGGGCGGTGGTCTGCGCCCGGGACGGGGTGTTGAAGCCGCGGGAGGGGGAGTTGAGGCTGCGGGTGGTGGTGTCGGAGCCGCGGGCGGGCTTGCTGCGGAGGGTGGTCACGGGGTCAGGCCGCCTTCCGGTTCAGCCGCATCAGGAACAGCATCGGGCCGAGGGTGATGACGAACAGCAGCAGGCTGAGCGCCGAGGCGTAGCCCAGGTGGCCGTTGAAGCCGCGGCTGTACATCTGGATCAGCATCACCACCGACATGTCGCGGCCGCCGGGGCCGCCCTGCCCGTTGGAGAGCACGTACAGCTCGGAGAAGACGCGCAGCGAACTCACCGAGATGAGCGCGGAGATCAGCACCATGGTGGGGCGTACCCCGGGCAGGGTGACGTGCCAGAAGCGGCGCAGCGGGCTGGCGCCGTCCACGGCCGCCGCCTCGTGCAGCTCGTGCGGGACGTTGGCGAGGGCGGACAGGTAGATCACCATGTAGTAGCCGAGGCCCTTCCAGACGGTCAGGGCGATCGCGCTGAACAGCAGCAGCCAGCGGTCGGTGAGGAAGGGGACCGGGGAGTCGGCCAGTCCGGTCTGCCGGAGCAGGCCGTTGGCCAGGCCGCGGTCGTCCAGCACCCAGCCCCAGATCAGCGCCACCACGACGGCGGAGGCGATCACCGGGGTGTAGAAGGCGGTGCGGAAGAAGGTGATGCCGGGGATGCGGCGCTGGACCAGCAGGGCGAGCAGCAGCGGCAGGAAGGTCAGCAGCGGGAGGCAGACCAGCATGAAGACGATGCTGTTGAGCAGGGCGTCGGCGAGCTGGGCGTCGTCGAGCAGGCGGCCGTAGTTCTCCAGGCCGGTGAAGTGGCCGCCGCCGATGGGCTTGGCGTTGGTGAAGGAGAGGATCACCGTGTTGACGGCCGGCCAGAGGTTGAAGACGGCCAGCCAGAGTATCGCGGGGCCGGCGAGCAGCCAGGGGGTGAACCAGCGCCGGTGGGTCATGCGGGTGCCTTCCTGGGGCTGGGCCCTCCGGGGGCCTGGGGGTGTGCGCCGTACTCCGGTGGGCGGCGGGTGGGGGCCCGCCGCCCTACCGGTACGGGGTGGTGAGGGTTCTCGTGAGGACAGGTGCGGGTGTAGGTGTACGTGTAGGTGCGGGTGCGTGGGTCAGCCCTTGAGTAGCTTGTCGCACTGCTCGACGGCGGTGTCCAGGGCCTGCTTGGAGCTGGTCTGGCCGCTGATGGCGAGGGCGAACTGCTGCTTGACGACGGTGCCCATCGCGTCGTCCACCTCGACCGGCTGGATCAGCTTGGCCTTGGCGAGCGAGGTGAACGCGGTCACCTTGGCGTCGCCCGCGTTGGTGCCGTCGCTCTTGCTGAAGAACGGGTCGTTCGCGGAGGCCTTGGTGGAGGGGAAGACGCTGGTCAGATGGGCGAAGGCGGCCTGGTTCTCGGGGCTGGTGACCCAGCGGGCGAGGGCGACGGCGGCGGCCGGGTTCTTGGTGTTCTTGGGGATGGACAGGCCCTGGACGTACAGCGGCGGAGTGTCCATGGCGGGGGAGGAGACGACCTTCGGCGCCAGGGTGGGGTTGTCGGTGGCGAGACTGGTGATGAAGTTGCCGCCGCCGGTGGTCCAGGCCGCGGTGCCGGCGCTGAACAGCTTGGAGTTGCCGGCGTAGGTGTCGGTGAGCACCCCGTTCGGCATCAGCCCCTCCTTGAAGGCGTCGCGGTACTTGTCGAGCAGCGCGGCGGCCTCGGGGGTGTTGAAGGTGAAGGACTTGCCGTCGTCGGCCATGATCTTCACGCCGATGTTGTAGAGGTCGCCGAGGCCGGGCTTGCGGCTCATCAGATAGGTCTGGCCGCCGGACTTCTCCTTCATCACCCGGGCCTGGGCGATCAGCTCGTCCAGGCTGGCCGGGGGCTTGGCCGGGTTCAGGCCGTTCTTCGTGAGGAGGTCGGAACTCCAGTAGTTCACATCGGTGTTGAGGTACCACGGGTAGCCGAAGGTGCCCTGGTAGCCGTGGTAGCGGTAGGCCTCGACGCCGCCGGCCACGTACTCGTCGGCGAGCTTGGGGTCGGCCTTGGCCACGTCCAGCAGGACGTCCTTCTTGGCGAGCGGGAAGGCGAAGTCCGGCGGGAGGTTGACCACGTCGGGCAGGGTGCCGGCGGCGGCCTGGCTGAGCACCTTGTCGGAGTAGCCCTCGCCGGGCTGGTCCAGCCAGTCCACCTCGACGCCGGGGTACTTCTTCTTGAAGCCGTCGATCACGCCCTGCATGTAGTCGGTGAACTTCGGCTTCAGTGACCAGGTCTGGATCGAGACCTTGCCCTTGACCTCACCGGTGGCGGCCGCACTCGCCACGCTGTCGCTGTTCTTGGTGTCGCCGGAGCCGAGTCCGCAGCCGGTGAGGGCCGCCGCGGTGAGGGCCGTGGTGGTCACTGCCGCCCAGATTCTTCGCATGAGGGTCTCCCGGTCCTGGGGGTGGGTGGGGGATCGCGCGCACGTCGGGGTGGTGTCGGGTTTCGGGGCGGGATCCGCGGTCAAAACTCGATCTACTAAACCGGTCTAGCTCTGGCAGGGACTATGCTCCCGCCTAAACTGGGATGTCAAGAGAGGAGCGCGTTCGTGGGTAGACCGACGATCGCCGACATCGCGCGCCAAGCCGGTGTGTCCAAGGGCGCGGTGTCCTTCGCGCTCAACGGCCGCCCGGGCGTCAGCGAGGCGACCCGGGACCGGATCCTGCGGGTCGCCGAGGAGATGAACTGGCGCCCGCACAGCGCCGCGCGCGCCCTCGGCGGCGCCCGGGCCGACGCCGTCGGCCTGGTGATCGCCCGCCCGGCCCGCACCATCGGCGTCGAGCCCTTCTTCAGCCAACTGCTCTCCGGCCTCCAGGCCGTGCTCTCCGCCAGCTCGGTCGCCCTGCACCTGATGGTGGTCGAGGACACCGCCGCCGAGACCGAGGTCTACCGGCGCTGGGCCTCCGAGCACCGGGTGGACGGCTTCATCGTGGTCGACCTCCAGGTCAAGGACCCGCGACTGCCCGTGCTGGACGGGCTCGGGCTGCCCGCCGTCGTGCTCGGCGGCCCCGGCAAGGGCGGCAACCAGCTGCGGATCTGGGCCGACGACCGGGAGGCGATGCTCTCCATCGTCGACTACCTGGCCGCCATCGGGCACCGCCGGATCGCCCACCTCGCCGGGCTGCCGCACTTCCAGCACACCCAGCGCCGGATCCGCGCGCTGCGCGACGCCGCGCGCCGGCTCGGGCTGGAGGAGGCCGTGTCGGTGCCCACCGACTTCAGCGACGCCGAGGGCGCGGCCGCCACCCGGACGCTGCTCTCCCGGCGCGGCCGGCCCACCGCGATCGTCTACGACAGCGACGTGATGGCGGTGGCCGGGCTCGGTGTGGCGGGGGAGATGGGCGTGGCGGTGCCCGGCGAGCTGTCCATCGTCTCCTTCGACGACTCGGTGCTCGCCCGGATCGTCCACCCGCCGCTCACCGCGCTCAGCCGGGACACCTTCGCGCTCGGCGAGCAGGTCGCCCGCAGCCTGCTGGCCGAGCTGGACGACGCCGGGCCCGGGCGGGACCTGCAGATGCCGACGCCGCGGCTGACCGTGCGGGAGTCCACCTCGCCGCCGGGGGGCGGGCCGGCCGGGGCAGGGTCCCCCGCCGGGGTGGTTGCTGCGCGGATCGTTGACAGCGGTTCTGAACCGGTTTAGCCTCGCTGCGCCGAGTGGGGCCCGGGCCGGGCGCGCACTGCGGCCCCGGCCGCCCGCTCGTTGCGTCCCCCGTCGATCCGTCCCTCGTCGATCCGTCGATCCGTCGATCCGTCCATTCGTACCGGCACGCCCGCATGCAGCCGGGCCCCCGTCCGTGACGGCGGGCCCGCCCCCACCCACTCCGCTCGATCGGAGCCACCGCATGTCACGACGCCTCCCCCTGCTGCTCAGCGCCGCGCTCGCGACGGCCGCGCTGGGCGTCCTGCCCCCGCCCGGCGCCGCCGCCACCCCCTCGACCACCCCTGCGGGCACGGCCGTTCCGGCCGCCTCGGGCACCGGAAGCCAGCCGTACGCCTCGTACTGGTACCCCAGCACGATCCTCAACTGGGACCCGGCCACCGATCCGGACGCCCGGTTCAACCGCTCCCGCGTCCCGCTCCAGCCCCGCACCAGCGATCCGGCCCTGGCCGCCAACCCCAACGCCCGGGCGGGCGAAGGGAAGATCGCCTCGCTGGTCTCCTTCGGCCCCACCTCCAACAACCCCTCCCAGGGCTCCGCCGATCCCAACTACTACGCCTTCGGCTACTGGCAGTACGTCGACAAGCTGGTGTTCTGGGGCGGCTCGGCGGGCGAGGGGCTGATCCTGGCACCGAACCCCACCGTGATCGACGCCGCCCACCGCAACGGCGTCAAGGTCTACGGGACGGTCTTCTTCCCGCCCGCCGCGTACGGCGGCCAACTCCAGTGGGTGCGGGACTTCACCCAGAAGTCCGGCGACCGCTACCCCGTCGCGGACAAGCTGGCCCAGGCCGCGCAGTACTACGGCTTCGACGGCTGGTTCATCAACCAGGAGACCGGGGGCGGCGATTCGGCCCTGGCCACCGACCTGCGCAAGCTGATGCAGTACACCAAGGCGCAGAGCGGCACCGAGTTCATGTGGTACGACGCGATGACCACCTCGGGCGCGGTGGACTGGCAGAACGCCCTGACCTCGGCCAACTCGCCCTTCCTCCAGGACGGTTCGAAGCGCACCGCCGACTCGATGTTCCTGAACTTCGGCTGGACGCCCGACGGCCTCAACTCCTCCCGCACCCTGGCCCGCCAACTCGGCCGCAGTGAGTACGAGTTGTACTCCGGCATCGACACCGAGGCGAACGGCTACAACACCTCGGTCGACTGGAACACCCTCTTCCCGCCCGGGCAGCCGCACACCACCTCGCTCGGCCTCTACCGCCCGGAGTGGACCTGGAAGTCCGCCACCGACCGGGCCGACTTCTACGCCAAGGACGCCCGGTACTGGGTCGGCGCCAACAACGACCCCTCCAACCTCGACCTCTCCGCCGGCTGGCCCGGACTGGCCGGGTACGTCGCCGAGTCCTCGCCGATCACCGCCAAGCCCTTCGTCAGCAACTTCGACACCGGCCAGGGCGACTTCTACAACGCGGCCGGCACCCGGGTCGCCACCGGCGGCTGGAACAACCTCTCGCTGCAGGACGTCCCGCCGACCTACCGCTGGGTGGTCGACTCCGCGGGCAGCAGGCTCACCCCGTCCGTCGACTTCACCGACGCCTACCAGGGCGGCTCCTCGCTGCGGCTCACCGGCACCCTGGACGCGACCAACACCGTGCGGCTCTACCAGACCAGCCTGCCGGTCGCCGCGAACACCAAGCTGGACCTGGTGGTCAAGACCCCGGCCGCCGGCCCGACCAGACTCAAAGCCGCCGTTTCCTTCACCGACTCCCCGGGCAGCTTCAGCACCGTGGACGTCGGGGACAACGACGGAACGGGCTGGGAGCGGCACACCCTCGACCTCTCCGGGTTCGCGGGGCGGACGATCTCCCAGCTCGCGCTGCAGGTCGACGGCTCCTCCGGAACGGTGCCCTCCTACGACCTGCGGGTCGGCCAAGTCGCGCTCTACGACGGCTCGGTGGAGACCCCGGCCGCGCCGAGCGGGCTGACCGTCCTGGGCGCCGGCGACCTCACGCCGGGCAGCAGCCAGTCGCTGCGGCTCTCCTGGACGGCCGCCCCCGGTGGCAACGTCCACCACTACGAGGTGTACCGGCGCAACCCGGACGGCAGCCGGACCTTCCTGGGGGCCACGCCCAACGACGCCTACTTCGTCGGGCGGCTCGACCGGGTCGGCACCGAAACCGCCACCACCCTGGACGTCGAGGCGGTGTCCACCACCTACGGGCGCTCCGATGTCGCCTCCACGGCGGTGAGTTGGAACGGCACCCCGCCGTCGGCCTCGACCGACCTGGCGCTCAACCGCCCGGCCACCGCCTCCGGCCAGTGCAACGCGAACGAAGGGCCCGCCAAGGCCGTCAACGGCAGTGTCAGCGGCGGGAACAGCGACAAGTGGTGCACCCTGACCGCCGCCAAGTGGCTTGAGGTGGACCTGGGTTCGGCGAAGAAGCTGGACCGCTTCGTGGTCAAGCACGCCCAGGCGGGCGGCGAGAGCGCCGCCCTCAACACCCGGGACTTCTCGATCCAGGTCCGCTCGAAGAGCACCGACCCGTGGACGACGGTCGCGAACGTGACCGGCAACACGGCGGGGGTGACCAGCCACCCGGTGGACACCACCGCCCGCTACGTCCGGCTGGTCGTCACCAAGCCCACCCAGAACACCGATCCGGCCGCCCGCATCTACGAGTTCGAGGCCTGGGGCCGGTAGGCCCCCGTACCGAGAGGACCAACCCCGTGCCGGTCAGCACCATCAGCGCCGTGGAGAGCACCGACCTGTTCATCGGACCCGAGGACGCCCCGCGCCAGCTGCTGCGGGTGACGGTCGAGGGCCCGGCGGCCCGGATCACCGTCCGTGGTCCCGGAGTCCGTGGCGAGGCGACCGGCACGGGACTGGTCGAAGTCCCCCTGGAGATCACCGGAGCGGCCGTCGGCGACCGGCTGCCGGTCACCGTACGGGTGGAGGGGAGCGAGGCCGAGGGGGTGGTGGAGGTCGCGGAGCCCGGCTGGACCATGTTCCTGGTCTCCCACTTCCACTACGACCCGGTCTGGTGGAACACCCAGGCCGCCTACACCTCCCCGTGGGAACTGCTCTCCGCCGACGCGACCACCCGCCCGCTCTGGGAACGCAACGGCTTCGCCCTGGTCGACGCCCACCTCGACCTCGCCCTGCGCGACCCGGTGTACAAGTTCGTGCTCGCCGAAGTCGACTACCTGAAGCCGTACTTCGACCAGCACCCGGAGCGGCGCGCGGTGCTCCGGACCCTGCTGGAGCGCGGGCAGGTCGAACTCGTCGGCGGCACCTACAACGAGCCCAACACCAACCTGACCGGCGCCGAGACGACCATCCGCAACATCGTCTACGGCATCGGCTACCAGCGCGACATCCTCGGCGGCGACCCGCAGACCGCCTGGCAGCTCGACGTGTTCGGGCACGACCCGCAGTTCCCCGGCCACCTCGCCGCGGCCGGCCTCACCGGCAGCGCCTGGGCCCGCGGGCCGTTCCACCAGTGGGGCCCGATCCAGAAGAACTTCCGCCAGGGCAAGGACGACGCCCGGGTGATGCAGTTCCCCAGCGAGTTCGAGTGGATCGCGCCCGGCGGCGACGGGGTGCTCACCCACTACATGCCGCACCACTACTCGGCGGGCTGGTGGATGGACTCCTCGCCCGACCTGGCCGCCGCCGAGCGGGCCGTGTACGAGCTGTACCGGAAGCTCAAGCCGGTCGGCGCGACGAAGAACCTGCTGCTGCCGGTGGGGACGGACTACACCCCGCCGAACAAGTGGGTCACCGAGATCCACCGCTCCTGGGGCGCCAAGTACCTCTGGCCGCGGTTCGTCTGCGCCACCCCGCGCGAGTTCCTGGACGCCGTCCGGGCCGAACTCGCCGTCACCGGGGGTCGGTTGAGTCCGCAGACCCGCGACATGAACCCGGTGTACACCGGCAAGGACGTCTCGTACATCGACACCAAGCAGGCCCAACGGGCGGGCGAGGTCGCTGCCGTGGACGCCGAGAAGCTCGCCGTGCTGGCGACGGTGAACGGACTCGGGAGCTACCCGACGGCCGCGCTCGACAAGGTGTGGCGCCAACTCGCCTACGGGGCGCACCACGACGCGATCACCGGCTCGGAGTCGGACCAGGTGTACCTGGACCTGCTGGGCGGTTGGCGCGAGGCGTACGACCTGGCCTCGGCCGTCCGGGACGCGGCGCTGGACGCGCTGGCGGCGCGGATCTCCACGGTGGGGGTCTCGACGGTGGGGGTCTCGACGGCGGAGGTCTCGACGGCGGGGCACGGTTCGGCGTCCTCGGGCCCGGTGGTGGTGGTGACCAACACGCTGTCCTTCGACCGGACGGACCTGGTGTCGGTCGAACTCCCGGACGGCGTACGGTCGGTGCGAGTGCTGAACGAGGCGGGCGCGCCGGTTCCGAGCGCCGTCGACCGGGGGGTGCTGCGGTTCCTGGCGGCGGACGTGCCCGCGCTCGGCTGGCGCACCTGGCGGCTGGTGGCGGGCGAACCCGAGCCCCTGTGGTCGGCCGCGGAGGGCTGCACGATCGAGGGCGGACGCCACCGGGTGACGGCCGACCCGGCGCGTGGCGGCGGGCTGTCCTCGGTCCACGACCTGCTGCACGAGCGGGAGTTGATCCAGGACGGCCGGATCGGCAACGAGCTGCGGGTGTACCAGGAGTACCCCCAGCACCCCGACTTCGGCGAGGGCCCGTGGCACCTGGTGCCGAGCGGGCCGGTGGTCGGCTCCGGGGACACCACGGCCTCGGTACGGCGGGAGACCGGACCGCTCGGCGAGCGGCTGGTGATCGGCGGGACGGTCGACGGCGTCCGGTACGAACAGACCGTGACGCTCTGGCACGGCCTGGACCGCGTCGACTGCCGGACCAGGGTGCTCGACTACTCCGGCGCCGACCGGCTGCTGCGGCTGCGCTTCCCGGTGGACGTCCCCGGCGGGCTGCCGGTCAGCGAGGTCGCGGGCGCGGTCATCGGGCGCGGCTTCGCGCTGCCGGACGTGGACTCGGCGGAGGCCCCGTGGACCCTGGACAACCCGGCCAACACCTGGTTCGGCGTCGGCGCCACGGCGCGGGCGGTGCTGACCTCCGCCGCGGGCGAGGTCACCGGCGTGCGGGCGCTCGGCGTCGCCGAGGTGGTGGTGCCGACGCTGGACGACGCCGCCGACACCCGGCCGCTGGTGGTCGCCCTGGCCCGGGTCGGGGTCACCGCCACCACCTCGGGTGCGGACTGGGCGCGTTACGGCTGGCTGGACGTGGACTCCAACCTGCCGGACTTCCGGATCGTCGTCGGCGGCCCGGACGTCAACGACGCGGCACGGGAACTGCTCGACCGGGCGGGTGAGGACTACGCGGCGGTGCTGAAGGCGCACGGCGCGGTGTGGGTGCCGGCGCTGACCCCGCTCGCCGAGGTGTGGCGGCCGGACGCCGACCTGCGAGACCTGCGCGCGCTGCCCGCCCTGGTGGTCTCCGACGTCGAGGCGCTGGTCGAGGACCTCGCGGACGCCCGGATCACCGCCGTCTGCCCGGTGCCGGTGGACGATCAACTGGTCGACCACACCGTGGCGTTGCTCACCTTCGGGCTGCCCGGCTTCGCGGTGGACGCGACCGGCGCGCTGCACCTGTCGCTGATGCGCTCCTGCACCGGATGGCCGTCCGGGGTCTGGATCGACCCGCCCCGGCGCACCCTGCCGGACGGAGCCTCCTTCCAACTCCAGCACTGGACCCATGAGTTCGGCTATGCGCTGGTCGGCGGCGACGGCGACTGGCGGACCCAGACCCTGCCCGCGCAGGGGCAGGAGTTCAACCACCCGCTGTACACGCGGATCGTGGCCGCCCAGGACGGCCCGCTGCCCGGCACCCTGTCCTGGCTGCGGGTCGAACCGCAGCGGGAGGTGCTGCTCGGCGCGCTCAAGCCCGCCGGGAACCCGATCGCCCACGGTTCGGCGCAGCCGGCGGGCGACGAGCTCACCGTCCGGCTGGTGGAGTCGACCGGCCTCGGACGGACGGCACGGCTCGGCGGTGCGCTCGGGCTGGACGCCGTACGGCCCGCCGACCTGCTGGAGCGGCCGCTCGGCGGGCCGGCCGACGCCCTGGACCTCGCCGGTTCGCAGATCGCCACCCTGCTCGCGGTCCCCGGGGTGACGGCGGGCCCGGGGGACCGCCGGGTGCTCGGCCCGGTCGCCGAACCCGCCCAGCCCGTCCACGCCCGCTACTGGCTGCACAACCGGGGCCCGGCCCCGCTCGGCTACCTGCCGGTGTCGGTCGGCGCCTCGCCCGGGCTGCTGCGGACGGCGGGGGAGGCGGTGACGCTGTCGGTCGCCCTGTCCTCGCAGCTGCGCGACGCGGCGGTGGAGGGCACGGCCGTGGTGCTGGCACCGGAGGGCTGGGCGGCCGGCCCGGGCAGCCGCCCGTACCGGCTGGCGCCCGACGGGCACGCGCGCTTCCCGGTCACCCTGACCCCGCCGGCCGACGTCGAACCGGGGCTGTACTTCGCGGCCGTCCGGATCGAGCACGACGGCCAGCAGATCGAGGACGTGGTGACCATCGCCGTCGGCGACCTGCCGGAGCTGCTGCCCGTCCCCGGCGACGCGCCCCAGGACTGGTCGGTCACCCAGGGCACCAAGGCCACGACCGGCCGGGACACCGGGCTCTCCGTCGAGGTGTCCGCCGAGACCCTGCGCGTCGCCCCCGGTGGCCGCACGAGCCTGGGGCTCACCCTCACCAACCGGACCCGGGGCGAGATCCGGGGGGAGCTCCAGCTGGTCTCCCCGTGGGGGACCTGGGAGGCGATCGCCGATCCCGTCCGGGGCTTCACCGTCCCGAGGGAGTCCTCGGCGACTGTTGACTTCGCCGTCACCGTGCCCGAGTCGGTCGACCCGGGCTCGTACTGGGCGTTGGCCAAGGTGATGTGGTTCGGCCGCTGCCAGTACGCGCCCACGGTGGCCCTGGTGGTGGAGGCATGACCCTCGGCCTGCTCGACGGACGGCCGCTCCCGCGCGCGGCGCTCGACGCGCGGCTCACCGCCCTGCGGACCGGGCCGCGCGACACCGCCCTTCCCCAGCCCGGCAGTTCGGAGGACCGGCAGCTCACCCGGTGGGTCGCCCAGGTGCTGTTGACCGAGGCCCTGTGCGAGACGGTCGCCGCCGAGCGCGGTCTGACCGTCGACTCCGTCGGGCCCGCCCGGCTCGACCAGCAGGCCGCCGTCGAACTCGGCTCCATCACCGCCGCCGCGTACGAGGGCAGCGCGGCCGTCCGGGCGGTGTACGAGTCCGTGACCGCCTCGGTCGAGCCCGCCCCGACCGACCTCGCCCACTACCGCACCCTGACCGCCCGCCCACCGGCCACCCGCTGGCACCTCGCCCTCCCCGACGGCTGCCTGGAGGCCGACCCCGACACCCTCCCGACGGCCCTCGCCGAAGCCCTCCGGGGCGCCGCCCCCGGTGAGTGGGTCACCGTCGGTCCTTGGAAGGCCGCCCTGCTCGCCACCCTCACCATCCCCCGCAACCCCGACCCCGCGCCCACCCTCCGCGAAGCCGCCCGTCGGGCGGAGTTCGTCCGCTGGCTCGACCACGAGCGCGCCCAACGCCTCACCCTGGTCGAGGGATTGGAGCACCCCGGCGACCCGGCCCAGCCTGACAACCACCACCGGCACTGAGAGAAGCCGGTCAGGCCCGCCGCGCTCGCCCCGAGCTCGGCGGGCCTGATGGTTTCGTTAGGCTGCGGCCATGATTCGTGCAGTGGTGTTCGACGTCGGTGAGTGCTTGGTGGACGAGACCCGGGAGTACGGCACCTGGGCGGACTGGCTGGGCGTGCCTCGGCACACCTTCGTGGCCCAGTTCGGTGCTGTGATCGCGGAGGGCCGCGACTACCGCGAGACGTTCCGGGTCTTTCGGCCGGATTTCGACCTGTACGAGGAGCGCGAGAAGCGGGCGGCGGCTGGTCAGCCCGAGGCGTTCGGCGAGGACGACCTGTATCCCGACGTCCGCCCGGCCCTCGCACGGTTGAGGGCGGACGGGCTCTGGCTCGCGATCGCGGGCAACCAGACCGTGCGGGCCGGAGAGATCCTTCGCCGGTTGTTCACGGACGATGTCGACCTGATCGGCACCTCCGACGACTGGGGCGCGAGCAAACCGGATCCGGCGTTCTTCGAGCGGGTGGCGGAAGCGGTCCCGGCTCGACCGGACGAGATCCTCTACGTCGGCGACCGCCTCGACAACGACGTACTCCCCGCCGCCCGGGCCGGGATGTGCACCGCGCTGATCCGCCGAGGGCCGTGGGGCTGGATCCAGCAGCACGACCCCGCAGCCGATCGTGCGACCTTCCGGATCGACTCGCTCGGCGAGCTGGCGGAGCTGATCGCGAAGGCTAACGCTGGAGCGAACTGAGCGTCGCCGACCAGGAGTAGAGGCGGTCGTCGACGCGCCGGACCGAGTCCGAGTCCTGCCAACTCGCGAGCGCCCTGCGGGCCTCTCGGATGCGATCCATGCCGGTGGCGTACCAGGTCGCTCCCAGCTGATCGAGTGCCTGCTCCAGCAGAGCGCACGCCGTATCAGGCCGTTGAGCGGCGGCCTCGACGGCTGCGAGGTCGCCGAGAACCACTACTCGCTGCTTGCCGGCGGTCTCGGGCAGATCGGCGAGCACCGCCTCAAGGGTGGTTCGGGCCTGGGGGATCAGGCCGGCTGCCAGTTCGGTGTTGCCCTTGAAGGCCGCGAGCCGGGTGAACGAGAACCAGGTGAACCACTCGGGGCTGCGGTGCTCGCCACCGGCGCTCATGGTCTCCTCTGCCCGGCGCAGGATCGTGAGCGCTTGCCGGTGGTCGCCGCACCGGGTCAGGCATTCCGCCTCCACAGCGTCGAGCCACGCCAGCAACTCTGCTGAGGCGGGCCCCCGCCGGGCGTACGTGCGGGCGGCTCGCATCCGCTCGGCAGTGTCCTCGCGATGTCCGGCCCATCCCGGGACGAAAGCGGAGTGCCCGAGAATGGCGGCGCCGAGCAGCGGGTCGTCGGCTGCACCTGCAGCTTGCAGGGCGCGCACGAACGTGTCGTCGGCGACCTCTGGTTGGCGGAGGTCGAAGAACTGGATCCGGCCCGCGAGAAGAAGGCTCTCCGCGAGTGCGGATGCGAGCACCCTTCGGGCGACCCCGTCGGTCTCGCCCAGCAGAGCCGCACCCAGATTGGCGTGTTCGACGACCGCCTGGTGCAACGTCGCGGGCGGAACGCTCCAGTAGAGACGTCGATGGGCTTCTGTGACCGTCGCGAAGTCCGCGCCCACAGTCGGTGGTTGCGTCGCGGATGCGACTGCCGGCCTCGGCATCGCCGGGGTGGCCGAAGGGCGACGGCCCGTGGGCGTGACCTTGTCCGGTGCCGGTCGGATGCTGTCATCCCACGGCGCGCGGAATCCGAGCTCCTCGATCGGCAGGCGCAGGACGTAGGTGAGAAGCTGCTGGTGATCATCGCGCGGCCAGGGCGAGTTGGGGGACTCCCATCGCCCGATCTGTTTGCGACTGACGACGATTTCCCCCAGGCCGAGTTGGCGGGCTGCGTCGTGCAGGGCGGCCGCGAGTGCCTGTTGGCTGGAGAGGCCGCGAGCCTGTCGGGCGGCCTTGAGAGCGGTGTTGCCGATGGACCTTGGCATGGTGTCCTCCGAGCGCCTGATGCTGCATCAAGCATACGGCTGATGGGGACTCATTCGAGACTCTCGCTCGACTTGTAAATGGTGAAAGACTCTCAGAAGTCCCACACGCGTCCCATAAAGGGGGTTCAGGGCATCCAGCCCGAGGGTCGACGATTTCCTATGTCACCGCCTGGCGCGGAACGACTACGGAATGTGGGGATCGCATGCCTGATATGGCAAATCCCGGGCTCATCATCAGCCCACTCAAGACGGCTCGATTCCCCGTTCCGTTGGAGTGGGGTGTGCCGCCGGGCGGCGCGGCGGTGCCGTCGGCGCGGAGGTTGGTCATGGAGATCGCGCGTGTCTGGGGCGTGCCGTTCTCCGCAGAAGCGCTGGAGGAACTGGAGCTCTGCGCGAGTGAGCTGATCGCGAACGCGATGGAGCACGCGAAGGCGCGGTGTACGGTGACCGTTCGCCGAGCCGGTGAACGGTTGCGAGTCGAGGTCGAGGACCCCGTCCCGACCTTTGAACGCTGTGTGGCGGACCCGGAATCGACCAGTGGGCGTGGGCTGTTGCTCGTTGAGGCGCTGGCCGACGCCTGGGGCTGGCACTCGGTCGGGGAGGGGAAGGTCGTATGGTTCGAGATCGGGGGATCGGGTGAGGCGCAGGATCCCACGCACGGTTGGGGATCGGCGCACGACCTTCTCTCGCAACGGTCGGTGGCGTGATGCCCCCACAAGCTCAGTCGGGCCTCCGCCGGCTGCTTTCGCGTCGCAGCCGATGACACCTGAACTTGCTTGCACCGTCAGTGCGATGAGAACTGTTGCCACGGTCGGCAGGCTGATGTGGTGGGTCGTCTTCGCTGTCGGCGTGGTGGCCGTATTCGCCGCGGGTCGTGATCGCTAGATGACACCAGTAGCCACGTATGGGCGATCGGGGACGGCTGTTGCCGGCCCGCCGGGCAACGTGCCTGGCGGGCCGAGTCCTCCGGGCATGCGGCTCAGTCGGGGCTTCCCTCCTCAGGGGCCTCGGGGGACCGCTCTTCGAGGACTCCGAGGAGGGCCGAGGCGACCAGGGCGACGGTGGGGTCCCCGTCCCGGGCCAGTCGGTGCAGGGCCTGCTCCGCGGCGGGCCCCGGTAGTTCGACCAGGGCCTGGGTCAGCCGGATCCGCACCGCCGGGTCCGTGGGGTGGGCGGTGAGTTCGTCGACCAGGGCGGCGGTGAGCCGCTCCGCGACCCCGGGGTCCTCGGCGAGCGCCGCGAGCACCTCCGCCGCGTCGACGTCGTGGGAGCCCGTGACCACCATGGCGAGGAGGGCCGGTACGGCCGCGGGCGCGCCGCGCCGGCCCATGGCCAGCGCGGCGTGATCGCGGACCGTCGGGTCCGGGTCGCCGAGGGCGTCGGCAAGTGCTGCGGTGGCGCCGGGGGCATCGGGCATCCCGGCGATCGCGCGGACCGCGCGGCGCCGGATGTCGGCGTCCTCCGACCGCAAGCCGGCGGCCAGTGCGGCCACGCCGTCGCCGCCGGCGCGGGCGAGGGCCCAGCGCAGGGCGCCCGCGACGTTGGGGTCGGCCTCCGAGAGCACCGCCCCGGCCAGCACCTCGGCGGGCACCGGCACGTCCTCCGGCGGGGCCAGAACGGCCTGCTGCCGGCGCGCGGCGCTGGCCGAGTCGAGCCCCTGGAGGAGCTCGACGATCCGCAGGACGTCCTGCCAGCCGGTGGGCTCCGAGGCGTCGACCGCGCGCAGCCGCCGGAGCAGTTCCCGTTCCCGCTCCAGGCGGTCCTCCGTCCACCGGATCAGGTCGCCGACCAGGTCGGACGGCGTGAACGCCGGGTCCTCCAGGGCGCGGGCGATCTGCTTGAGCGAGAGCCCGAGCGAGCGCAGGCTCTCCACGTGGAAGATCCTGCGGACGTCCTCGGCGGAGTACTCGCGGTAGCCGCCGACGGTGCGGCCGGTCGGTCGGACCAGCCCGAGGGCGTCGTAGTGCCGGAGCATCCGGGTGCTCACCCCGGAGCGGCGGGCGACCTCACCGATCAGCACTCCGCGGTCTCCACGGTTCCGGCGGTCTCATGGGCGGTCGCGCGGGCGGCCTCGGCGGCGGCCGTCCGCTCGGGGCCGAGCGCGGTGACCCGCTTCGCTTCGAACAGGGCCTCGTCGAAGCCGGTCTCCGGGTCGTGGATCAGCAGCACGGTGGCGCGGGCGTGCGCGGCCACCTCCGGGTCCGGGTGGGCCGCGGCCCGCTCCAGCACCGGCTCGCTCCCGGCACCGAGGTCGACGAAGGCCCGGCTCAGGCTCAGCTGCACGGTCCGGTCGCCGCGGCCGAGCTGGCGCACCAGCTCCTCCGCCAGCTCCGTCCGCCCGTCCTCGGGGACGAGGACGACCGCGACCCGCCACGCCGTCCGGGAGACCTCGTCGTCGGCGTCCCGCAGCAGGTCGCTGGTGATCCAGTCCCATGCGCTCCGGTCGCCGATCTTGGACAGGGTGTGCAGGGCCTGGCTGCGGGCCTGGGTGCGCCCGGAGCCGAGTTCCCGGCGGATCCGGGGCAGGGCAAGCTCCGCCGGGAGGCGGGTCAGCGCCCAGGACAGCATGTCCCGGACGAAGAAGTCGGGTTCGACCGCGCACCGCTCGACGAGCGGCTCCAGCAGTCCGGGGTCGGGGTTCGAGCCGACCGCCAGGGCTGCCTGGAGTCGGACCGAGGAGTCCTCGGCGCCCAGTGCGGCGATCACGCGGGTGTACTGCTCGGTTCCGGTTGTCGTGTTGATCGGGACCACCTCCTGCACCCAGTGGACACCTTGTCACGGTGACAAGGTCAAACCCTTTCTTCAGGCGCACCTGGAAATCCCTGGACCGCGAGCTCGCCCATCCCTTACTCTCCGCCGGGGTCATCCGTTCGTGTGCCTTCGACGGACCGAAGGGGGCGGCCCGGACGACGGCGAAGGCGTCAACCGTGCGAGAACGTCGAGGCATTCGAGGATGGTGAACCGATGGACCCTGTGCAGCTGAAGCGGCGTTCCCTCCCCGCCCGATCCCTGCTCCTCCTGCCGACGGCGGCCCTGCTCGCCGCGGGCTGTGCGGTCGGGCCGGGCCAGCAGAGCACCGCGGACCGCCGGAACCCCTCGGTGGCCCCCGCCGCCGACGCGACCGCGCCGCAGATCCGCACCGATGTCGATCCGCTGAAGCGCCGCTTCCCGGAGCTGGGCGAGCTGTCGGCGACGAAGTGGATCGGCCGGACCCTGGGGCAGTACGCCGGATCGGGACTTCCCGGGCCGACCGACGTGAGCCTGGACGGTGTCGCCCGCATCGAACCCGGGACGCTCGCGACCATCACGGGGAACGGGACGTGGCAGGAGGGGGGCATCGCCTGTCCCGTCCCGAGCGCGCTCGTCCAGGAGGTCGGCGCCACCACGTCGGCGTGGTTGCACAGCGAGTCGTTCGACCGGACGGTGACGCGGAACCGGTACTCCGGGAGCTTCTACTTCGACCGGCAGAACAGCCGGGTCTATTTCTGCACCGTGAATCCGAAGGCACGCACCGACTGACCGGCGGTCCGTCGGGATCTGGCGGACGACGAGTGGTGACGAGTGCCCCGTCCTCCTGGGCGGATTCAACAAATCGTCTACTCTCCGCCGGGGTCATCCGTTCGTGTACCTTCGACGGACCGAAGGGGGCGACCCGGACGAAGACGAAGGCGTCAACCGTACGAGAACGTCGAGGCATTCGAGGATGCGGGTGAGGGGATTGCGGCAGGGAACCAGGCGGGCTCCGGCGGCTGTGGTGTGGGGTGGCCGGTGCGTTGCGCTGGCCGTGGTGCTGCCGTTGTCGGTGTCGTGTGCCGCCGGGGAGCAGCCGCCGCCGGTGGTCGGGGCCTGGAAGTCGAGTGTCGCGTCGATCGAGTTCCTGGACGGTCGCAGGCTCGGTGAGGTGAGCCTGTTGCCGGCCATGTGTCGGGGGGACGCGTCTCCGACGGCGGTGAAGTTCACCGGGAGCTGGCGGCGGGGCAAGCTGGACGATGCGGGGCCCGGCGCCGTCGCCGAACTGGTCTCCGTGGCTGGTGACCTGAAGTGCGAGCGGTTCTTCCAGTACGGCAGCCGCGATGGTCAGGACTGGCTGCAGATGACGGGAGTGGACGCGGGGCAGGAGGCCTTCGTCCGGAAGTAGCCGGATCGGCGGGCAGGCTTCCGGGCCGATGTGACGAGTGCCCCGTCCCCTGGTGGGGGCGGGGCACTTCGTGGTCCGCAAGGTGATCGTCGGTCAGTCGGGCTGTCGCTACGGCGAGTCGGTTACCTGTGGCACAGCTTGAAAAGGATCGACGTTGTGCACCGCCTCGGCGGGGCGGTGGGTGTTCCGGTCCGGCAGGTCGGTGCACCTGCGAGGCACCTGGGGCGCCACCGCCGTCGACTGGTCGAACACCTTCAACAACCCCAGCACGCTGGCCAAGTACACCGGCGACGTCTTCGGCTTCTGAGTCCTGAACACCGAGTCCTGAGCTCTGAACCCTGAGCTGACTCCACGGCTCCAGGCGTGGCCGCCCCCGGCGTTCGGGGGCGGCCACGCCCGTTCTGCTCCGGGCCGTTCAGCGGGGCAGTCGGCCGGTGAGCAGGAAGGTGGTGAACGGGTCCCGGACGTGGGGGTCGGCGAAGTCGACGCCGTGGCCGGTGGCGTCGACCGTCACCATGGCGGCCCGGTGGCCGAAGGCGTCGAGGGTCTGGCGGGCGCCGGAGTACGGGGTCGCCGGGTCGTAGCGGTTCTGCAGCAGGAGGACGTTGCGGGGGCCGTCCGGGGTGGGGCGGACCTCGGGCTCCTTCGGGGAGTAGTGCCAGAAGGCGCAGGGCCAGACGTTGCCGCCCATGCCGTCGGTGAGCGGGTACCGGCGGGCGTCGGCGGCGGTGCGGGCGGCGTAGCCCGCCGGGTCGCGCGGCCAGGCGGCGTCGTCGCAGAGCACCGCGTCCTGGGCGGCGACGAAGTTGTCCGGGATCACCATGGGGAGCGACGGGCCGGTCGCGGGAGGCGCGGAGCGGGTGGCGGCGAGCTGGAGGGCGTGGGCGGCCAGCGGGTAGTAGCGCGGGTTGGTGAGCGAGGAGTAGACCACGGCGCGCAGGGCGACACCGTCCAGGGTCCGGCCGGAGGGCAGGACGAGGGGCGAGCGGTCGAGTTCGGCGGCCAGCCGCAGGTAGCTCGCCCGGACGTCCGCGGGGGTGGCGCCCAGGTGCAGGGTGGAGTCGAGGCCGGCGAGGTGGCGGGCAAGGGCCGGGAAGGCGTCCTCGGCGCCCTCGCTGAACAGCTGGACGCCGCGCTGTTCGCCGTCGGGGTTGACCGTGCTGTCCAGCACCACCCGGTCGGTGCGGGACGGGAACAGGGTGGCGTAGACCTGGCCGAGGTAGGTGGCGTACGAGGTGCCCAGGTAGGAGATCCGGCCTTGGCCGAGGGCGGCCCGGATGCGGTCCAGGTCGCGGGCCGAGTTGGCGGTGGTGACGTCGGCCAGGTACGGGCCGGTGGCGGCCGCGCAGGCGTCGGCGATGCGACGGGCGTGGTCGAGGTTGGCGGTGATCGAGCCGTCGGGGCCCGGGAAGGGGTAGTTGAGCTGGGCGGCGCGGTCCTCGGCGGGCAGGTCGCAGTGGACCGGGGTGCTGTTGCCGACCCCGCGCTCGTCGAAGCCGATCAGGTCGTAGGAGCGCAGCACCTCGGGCGGGAGGAAGCCGACGGCCTGGCCGGGGTAGTCCAGGCCCGAGCCGCCCGGCCCGCCGGGGACCACCACGAGGTCGCCGCGCCGGTGGGCCGGGTCGGCGGTGCGGATCCGGGAGACGGTCAGCGTGATGCTGCCGGAGCGCGGGTGCCGGTAGTCGCGGGGGACGCGCAGGGTCGCACACTGCTGGCGCGGGTCGCGCGGCCACGGGGTGCCGTCGGCGTTGGGTGTCGGCGTGGGGCAGCTGCCCCAGGAGAGGGCGGCGGGAGCGGCCTGGGCGGTGGCCGGGGCCACGGCGGTCGGCAGGAGGGCGAGGGAGAGCAGCAGGGCGCCGGTGGCGGCCGTGCGGCGCATGAGCGCGGTCATGCGCCCGACGGTAGGCCGCCGGCCGGGTGCGGGCCTCGGACGGCGGGTGGAGTCGGGGGTGGAGTCGGGGGTGGAGAGGCCGGGTGGATCGCCAACCGCCGCTCTCCACCCGGCGGTTGAGGCGACGCCTACCGGTGGAGCACCGCCGGGGTCGGCCCGTCGGGGCGGACGGTGATGCTGTAGGCCGCACCCGTCGGGCGCGAGCGGAATTCCAACCGTCCCAGCGGCAGCAGCAGTTCGAGCAGCGCGGTGGTCTCGCGCAGGGCGAACTGGGTGCCCAGGCAGGCGCGGGCGCCCAGGCCGAACGGGAGGTAGGCGCCGAGGTGGGCGGGCCGGGGGGCGCCGGGCGCGAAGCGCGCGGGGTCGAATCGCTCCGGGTCGGGCCACAACTCCGGGTCGCGGTGGGTGAGGTAGGGGCAGACCAGCACGTCGGTGCCGGCCGCGATGCGGTGGCCGGAGATCACGTCGTCCTCGACCGCGTGCCGGGGGAGCAGCCAGGCCGAGGGGTACAGCCGGAGGGTCTCGGCGACCAGCGCCTGCGGGTCGGCGTCGCGCGTGGCGGGGTCGTGCGTGGCGGGGTCGCCGTCGAGCAGCAGGAACAGCCAGGTGAGCGTGGTGGCGGTGGTCTCGTGCCCGGCGACCAGCAGGGTGACCAACTCGTCCCGGATCAACCGGTCGGTGTACTCCGGGTGTTCGGCGGCGGCGTCGAGCAGCACCCGCAGCACCCCGGGCTCCGCGGGGTCCGTCGGGTCCGTGTCGCGCGCCGTGTCGATCGCGGCCTGGGCGACGGCGTCGATCCGGGCGAGGTCCTCGGCGACGGCGTCCCGGGCGTCCGCCGCATCGGTGGGCAGGGTCGGCATCGCGGCCACCACCCGCTCCACGGACCGCAGTTCGCCGTCCGTCCGGTCGTCCAGCTCCCGCCCGGTGAGCGCCCGCCACACCGTGTCCAGGGCGAAGCCGCGCATCTCCTCGGCCACGTCGAAGGTCTCCCCGCTGCGCCGGTACCCCTCCCAGCGTTCGGCGGTGCGGCGCGCCGCGGCGGCGATCCGCTGCTCGTAGCCGCGCATCCCGGTGCCGGTGAACTGGGACTGCAGCAGTCGCCGTTGGCGCTTCCAGGCGTCCCCGGTGGCGGACAGCACGCCGTCGCCGACCAGCATCCTGGCCCGGTGCGAGCGCTTGACGTACCGGTCGGGGTGGCGGCCCAGTACGTGCTGGACGGCGGCCGGGTCCGTCACCAGCACGGTCGGCGTCGGGCCGCCGAGCCGGAAGGCGGCGATCCCGCCGATGCCGCGCTTCGCCCGGGCGAGCAGCTCGACCAGCTGGGCCTCCTCGGCCCGCCACTGCTCGACGGCCTCGGGGGCCAGCTCGGGTACGGGGACGGTGTCCGTGGTCACCAGGGGTCTCCTCGGCTCGGTTCGGCTCGGTTCGGCTCGGTTCGGCTCGACGCGGCCCGTCCCCGGCGTGCGGCGGGTGGGCTGCGAAGGGTGGGGCGCAGCGGGCCGACTCTACGGCAGTGGGGTGGCCGGACGGTCACCCGAGGTCACCGTCAGCCTGGATGGCGCCCCGGACACGGCCGCTCACCGGACACCGCCGCGCCCCGGACATGGCTGCGCCGCGGTCCGTCCCCCTCGACGGATCGCGGCGCAGCGGCTAAGGGGGTGTCAGGCGGTCACGGTCACACGGCCTCCCAGAGGGCGGGGACGATCGGCGGCTCCCAGCCGACCTGCGCGGTGTGGCCCTGGACGCAGCGGTAGCTGACGCCGTTGTAGGTGACCACGTCGCCGGCCTGGTAGGTGGTGCCGGGGGTCCAGGCGTTGCCGGGGTTGGGGTTACCGCTGCTCACGACCAGGGTGAAGCTGGTGGTGTGGGTGGCGGAGCCGGTCCCGGTGAGGGCGATGCTGTAGGTGCCGGCCGCCGTGTTGGCCGCGGTGGCGACGGTCAGGGTGGCGGAGGCGCCGGACTGGACGGAGGACGGGCTGAAGGAGACCGTCACCCCGGCGGGGGCGCCGGTGGCGGTCAGCTTGACCGTCTGGGCGCTGCCGGAGGTGGTGGCGGTGGCGACCGTCGCGGTGGCGGAGGCGCCGGCCTTGACGGTGGCGGTGGTCGGGTTCACCGAGAGGGAGAAGTCGTTGGCGGGGGTGGTGCCGCCGACGGAGGTCTTCCAGATGGTGGCGGCCACGCCGTTGGCGTTGCGCTTGAGCACGGTGGCGTCGACGTTGCTCGTGGTGTCGCAGGACTGGTGGTAGCAGGAGTCGTAGGACTGCCCGGCCGAGCCGCCCCACTTGGCGGCCTGCGCGGAGGACTTGACGGCGCTGGCGCCGGCCGCGTAGCCGGAGGTCGGGACGCCGGCCTGCTGGAAGGAGGAGTCGTCGGAGCGGCCCTGGCCCTCGACGTTCTCCTCGGGCTGGAGGTTGAGCGAGTCCCAGTAGGCCTTCAGCGGCGCGGAGGCCGCGGAGGTGAGGTTGTTGATGAAGTAGCCGGCGTTGGGCGAGCCGACCATGTCGAAGTTGTAGTAGGCCTTGATCGCCGAGCGCTGGGCGGAGCTCAGCTGGCCGACGTAGTACTGGGAGCCCTGGAGGCCCTGCTCCTCGCCGGTCCACCAGGCGAACCGGACGTGCCGGGTGAGGCTCGGGTTCTGCTGGGCGAGCGCGAGGGCGTTCTCCAGCAGGACGGCGGAGCCGGAGCCGTTGTCGTTGATGCCGGGGCCGGCCGCGACGCTGTCCAGGTGGGCGCCGAGCATGGTGACCTGGTCGGTCGGGCCGCCGGGCCAGTCGGCGATCAGGTTGTTGGACTGGTAGGTGCAGGAGGTGCAGGTCTGCTCGCTGACCTGGAAGCCGGCGGCCTGCAGCTTGCCCTTGAGGTAGGCGACGGACTGGGTGTGTCCGGCGCTGCCGGCCCGGCGGTTGCCGCCGTTCTGGGTGGCGATGGTGTTCAGCTGGGCCAGGTCGGCCTGGATCTTGGCCACGTCGATGTCCGGTGCGGGCCCGCCGGGTGTTCCGCCGCCGCCGACCGTCAGGGTGTACTGGGCGGTGTGGGTGGCCGGGCCGGCGGTGCCGGTGACGGTGATCACGTAGCTGCCGGCGGGGGCCGAGGCGGAGGCCGAGAGGGTCAGCGTCGCGGAGGAACCCGCCTGCACGGAACCGGGGTTGACCGTCGCGGTGACCCCGGTCGGGGCGCCGGTGGCGGTCAGGTTGACGGTCTGCGCGGTGCCCGAGGTGACGGCGGTGGAGATCGTCGCGGTGGTCGACGAACCGGGCTGGACGGAACCGGCGGCCGGGCCGAGCGCGAGCGAGAAGTCGTTGTTGCCGGACGGCGTGCAGGTCGGGTCGCCGCTCTGCGCGGGCACGCTGACCGCGTCCCAGGCCGCCTTGGTGCGGTTGTAGAAGGTGCAGCTCGGGTCGAGGTTCTTGGCCGCGGTCAGGGTGGTGGTGCGGTACCGCTTGTAGGTCATGCCGCTGGTCTTCAGCAGCATGCCGCCGTACCAGACCTGGCCGGCCTGCTTGACGCCGATGCCGGTGACGCTGGAGTTGTTGCAGGTCGGGCTGGTGGGCTTGCCGCCGCCCGGGTTGGAGCCGTTGGACAGCAGGTAGAACCAGTGGTTCAGCGGCCCGGCGGCGGCGTGCACCTCGGTGCTCGGGATCGAGGAGGAGTAGCAGTCCGGGTCGTTGTTGACCCGCGAGGGCTGGTAGAGGTTGCGGATCGGGCCCTGGCCGACCAGGTTGATCACGCGGCCGACCTGGTAGTCCGGGTAGTCGTAGGGTGCGGGCTCGTTGTTGTACTCCTTGGTGAGCGCGCCGAAGATGTCGCCGGTGCCCTCGCCGAGGCCGTTCTCGTTGTTGGCGCCGCCCGGGGTGTACTGGTCGATGCCGTGGCCGAACTCGTGGCCGACGACGTCCTGGGCGGCTATCCACTCGCCGGCCTGGTTGTGGCCGATCGAGACCGAGCTGCCGTCCCAGTAGGCGTTGACGTCGTTCAGGCCCATCTTGATCGGCCAGCTGCCGCCGTTGCCGTCGTGCCCGTTGCGGCCGAGCCAGTCGCGGAGCATGTCCCATTCCTTCTGGGCCGCCCACATGGCGTCGCCGCAGCCGTTCTCCCGGCTGGACGGGTCGCCGTTGCCCCAGGAGTCCGAGGACTTGGTGAACACCTGGCCGGAGTCGATGTCGGAACAGGACAGGCCGGGCCGGTTGGGGTCGCGCAGCGAGTACGAGCCGCCGGAGTTGGTGGTGCTGATGGTGAGCGGCCCGGGGCCGTTCCACTTGCTGTTGACGGTGCCGGCCTCGACGTCGTCGTAGCTGTCGACCACCTCGCCGGTGCCGGCGTCGACGAAGACGTGCAGGTGGCTGGGGGCGTGCTCGGTGCGGCCGGTGAGGACCGTCTCCCAGGCGAGCCGGCCGGCGCCGTCCTTGACCCGGACGACCAGGCGGGGGGAGTCCGCCTTGTCCACGGTCGGCAGCTCGGTCCGCGCGGTCTTCTCCGCGTCGGCCGCGCTGATCTGCGGGGTGGTGGATCCGCCGACCGGACCGGTGGCGGCCGACTGGAGGCCGCGCACCCTGCCCTGTCCGTCGGCGAGCACCACGGCGTCGCCGCCGACCACCGGGAGGCCGTGGTAACTGCGTTCGTAGGAGACGGAGTAGAGGCCGTTCAGCCAGGGGGTGACGGTGCGGCGCTCATAGCTCTCGCCGGGGCCCTTGGCCAGCGCGTCGGCGCCGGCCGCGGCGGCCGTGTCGGCCGCGTTGACGGCGGCGGCCAGGGCGCTGGGCGGCGCTGGGGAGGGTGCCGGCGCGGCGGCGGCCGCTCCGGCGGTGGCGCCGACCAGGCCGGCCAGCACGGCAAGGGTGGTCGCCGTGCTGAGCAACCGGCGTGGGGAAACTCTGCGTTGCATCGAGGCTCCTCGCGTGTGGGGGTCCTCGACCGCGGACGGCAAGGCTGGTGGCGCACCGCAGGCCGCGTCCGGGGGACGGCCGCTGCGGGCCGTCCGCGCTCGGGTGCCCGAACACTCACATGACGTCATGCTCGGGTCAATGGCTGGTGCGGGCTCGGCATAGGGTTGGCAAATTCCGTCAAGGTGCGGGTGCCGTTTCGCGTCAAGCTGGGCTTTCCCTCAAGTGGTTGAGACCACATCATGTACGGGGCGGGTGCGATCGAGTAGCGTCCTCCCCGTCGGCAATCGTCCCAGGGCCCCGGGTCGGGGCCCGCCGCCGGGGAGGCAGTCGTGCACCGTGTGGGCTCCGTCGCCACCTCGGCTCCGCCGGCCCCGCCGCCCGCCCTCGCGCCGGATCCCCATGTCTGGCGGGAGTTCGGCGCCCTGCTGCGGCACTGGCGCCGCCGGGCCGGACTCACCCAGGCCCAGCTCGGCGCCGGGATCGGCTACGACCACACGGCGGTCAGCAAGATCGAGCACGGGACCCGTCGGGTCGCCCCCCGGCTGGTCGACCGGATCGACGGACTCCTGGGCGCCGGAGGGGAGTTGGCGGCCGCCGGACTGCGCGCCGAGACGGCCGGGATGTCGCCGCTCGGGCCCTTCGCCCCCGGGGTGCTCCGGCCGCCGCTGCCGGGCGGGGGGTCCGGCGACCCGGTCGGTTCCCCCGGGGCGGCCGTCGCACCCGCCCGGCTGCCCGACTACGGGCTGCTCTGCCCGTTGCACGACGCCGAGGGCTGCGCCGTCCCCCCGCCGGACGAACTCATCGCCCGGTACACCGAGTTCTGCACCGCCGACCCGGCGACCGGCGCCCCGCTGGACGCCGACACCGCGCACGCCCTGGCCGGGCTGCTCGCCGCCCAGCTGCGCGCCGCCGAGGCCGGCGTGCACCCGGGGCTGGTCGCCGCCGTCGAGCGGACCCTGCACGTGGTGCTCGCCCGGCTGGCCGTCGCACCGGCCGCCCAGCGCCGTCCGCTCGCCCGGCTCGCCGCCGAACACGCCCACGCCGCGGGGGCGTTGCGGATGCAGGGCGGCCGGAGCGCCACCGCGATGGCCTGTTTCGACCGCGCGCTGCTCTGGGCCGAACTCGCCGGGGACCAGGCCACCCAGGTGGGCACCTTGAGCGACCTGAGCGTGCTGGCCCGGCTGGACGGCGATCCGGCGGCCGCGCTCGGCTACGCCCGGGAGATCGACCGGGTCGCCCCCGACCGTCCGTGGGCGGGGGCGATGGGCCGGGTCAGCCAGGCCCGGGCGCGCGCCCTGACCGGCGACGTGCGCGGTACCGTACGGCAGATCACTTTGGCCCGGGCCGAGTTGGAGCACATCGACGCCCGGGACGAGGCGGACGTGCCGTGGCTGTCCATCGCCTCGATGCGACTGCGGGTGGAGTCCGCCGCGGCGGCCGCCCTGCGCGACCTCGCCGCCGCCGTGGACGACCCCCGGCTGGCCCGGCGGGCGCTGGCGGCGACGGAGACCGCGCTCGGGCTGCTCGGACCGGACCAACTTCCGGCCAGCCGGCTGTTGTTCACGGTACGGGCGGCCGACTGCCATATGTGTGCGCACGATCCGCGGGCGGCCGTCGAGCTGCTCGGGCCCGCCCTGGAGACGGTCCCGGTGGGTGCGGTGCCCGCGCTGGTCGGGCACGAGCTGCGCGGGCTGTGCGAGCGGCTCGCGCCGTACGAGCCCCAGGCCGCCCGGCAGTTGGCGGAGCTGGCCGGCTCCTGAGCGGAGCGGGCCGGTTCCTGAGCGACGCGGTGGGTCCACGTGCGCCCGGTGGGCCAGGCCCCTCGCACGGGGAGACCCCTCGGCCTGGCGGAGCCGAGGGGCCGGTTCGGGTCAGCCCAGGGTGAACCAGGTGCTGCGGGACTTCTGCCACTCCGGGTGGGTGAGGTCCTTGGCGGCGGTGCCGTCGCCGTACAGGTCGGCGGAGCCGTTGTCGGTGATCAGCTGGGCGCGGGCGCCGGGGGCGTCGAGGTCCGGCACGTCCGGGACGGCCTCCCAGGCGCCGGCGTCGCCGGTCGGCAGGTCGATCAGCTTGACCGGCCTGGAGGTCGGCCGGCCGTCCCAGCGGTAGAGGGCGTACGGGGCGGAGTTGTCCTCGGCCGCCCAGGAGCCGGCCACGATCAGGTACTGGCCGAGCGCGTTGCGGCGCAGGTCGCGGACGGACAGGCCGCCGAGGTCCAGCTCGATAGGCTCGCCGATGGTCGCGTGCTTCGCCGAACCGTCGAACAGGGACGGGAAGTTGGTGACCGGCACGAGCAGCGCCCGGCCGCCGGTGACCGCCGGGGTGAGCGGCGCGCGGAAGCCGATGTACGCGGTGGTGCCGCTGCCGGGGGCGAACTCCAGCCCCTCGACGTTGAATCCGTCGATCTGCTTGGGCACCTGGCCCTCGGCGGAGCCCGCCGCGAAGCCGTAGCGGTCGCCGTGGGCGCTGTCCCAGGCGATCAGGTCGTCGCGCAGCCCGTGGTACGAACCGGCCAGTGAGAGCTGGGTGTCGGCGCCGGAGCCGGTCACCTTGGTGGCGAACAGGGTGTGCCGGTCGGGCTTGACCTTGCCGTCCTTGTTGTTGCCGAGCGAGCCGGTCCAGTAGACGGTGTCGCCGACCCGGGCGGCGGCCTCGATGTCGATCTCCTTGCTGACCCCGAGCGCCGCGCTGAAGTCCCAGGTGCGCACGGGGGCACCGGAGTTGTTGCGGTCGTAGAGCCGCAGGGTGTTGGACTCGTCGTCGCCGACGAGGATATGGCCGCCGCCCGCGTCCACGGCGGCGGAGGCGTCGCTGGAGCCGGTGAGGTAGCGGCTGGCGCCGGAGTCGTGGACGGCCGGCGAGGCGGCGTAGTGCAGGGTGCGGGTGGCGGTCTTGCCGCCCAGGCCGGTGACCTTGACGGTCAGGTCGGTGTAGCCGACGCCCTGGGCGGCGACCGCCAGGGTGCGGGTCCCGCCGCTGCCGGTCACCGTGACGTCGCCGGTCCGGGCCACGGCGGTGCGGGTGCTGGCCGAGGCGGCGACCGTCAACGCCGAGGCGGGGGAGCCGCTCTGGGCGACCGTGACGCCCACCGTCGGGTCGCCGACGGCGCCGACCGCGCCGGACAGGTAGCCGGCCGAGAAGGTGATCGTCGGGGTGCCGTAGGAGACCGCGGCGGACGGCACCGCCGGGAGGGCGAGCACGGGCACCGCCGCGACGGCGACGGCCAGCGGCAGCAGACGGCGGGGGGAACGGATCACGGTGACGGCCCTTCGACGCGGGGGAGTTGGGGCGGAGCCAGCCTGCTGTGCGTGGGCGAACGCCGACCCTACGTCAGCGAACGGTACGACGAACAGCAGGCTTCCGGAACCGGTCGTGCGCGAGCCGTCCCGGGAGTGAGCCGTCCTGGTATGAGCCGCCCCCGCCGGGGTCAGGTGCCGATCCCGGCCGCGCGCAGTCGGCGCTCGACCTCCTCCCAGGTCGGGGTGACCGGGGCGGTCGGGCGGCTGCCCATGCCCTTGTCCTTGAACCCGCTGGAGGTGGAGACGCAGACCACCGGGCCCTCGTCCGGTCGCGGCGCCCGCTCGCCGAGGCTGCGCAGGCCGGCCAGGCCGGCCGCCGCGGACAGCTCGGTCCACAGTCCGGCGCGGGCCAGTTCGGCCTGGGCGTCGGCGAGTCGGCGGTCGTCGACGGTCAGCGCCGCACCGCCGCTGCCGCGCACCGCCAGCACGCCCCGGTAGCCGCTGACCGGCGAGGCGATCGAGTACGCCGCGCTCGGGGCGACCGTCACGTGCGCGGCCGGGAGGCCCTCGGCGATCGCCCGGTGCAGCGGGCCGGAGGCCGCCGACTCGCAGGCGAAGATCCGCGGCACCCGGTCGGCCAGGCCCAGCCGCTGCAGCTCGGTGAAGCCCTTCCAGACGCCGAAGAGCAGCTCGCCGTACCCGGTGGGGACGAAGACCGCGCTCGGCAGGCCCACGTCCTGGAAGATCTCGTAGGCGACGGTCTTGTAGCCCTCCGGGCCGTACGCGTGCCCGGTGTGGGTGGGGGTCAGGTTGCTGACCGGGTGCAGTCCGAGCCGCTCGACCACCAGGCGCAGCAGCGGCCAGCGCGCCTCCCACGGCACGGGCAGCACCACGGCGCCGTAGGCGTTCAGGAAGGCGTCCACGGCGGGCGGTGCGTCCGGGCCGGTGAAGACCACGCAGGGCAGTCCGGCCCGGGCGGCGTACGCGGCAGCCGAGGCGCCGTGGTTGCCGGAGGAGGCGACCGCGATGCCGGGTGCGCCCGCGCCGACGGCGGCGCTGGTGGTGCAGCGGTTCAGCCGGTCCTTGTGGCTCCAGGTCGGGTTGCGGGACTCGTCCTTGACGTACACGCCCGGCTCGATCTCCACCAGCGGGGTGGCGCCCTCGCCGAGGCCCGGTGCGAGCAGCGGGGGCAGCAGCGGCGCCCAGCGCTCCAGGCCGCCGCGGGCCCGGACGGGGGCGAACAGGGCGGCCGGGTCGACCTTGTCGTAGGCGTAGTCGACCTCGACGGGGTAGGCGAGCTCCGCCGTGCCGGTGCGCGGGCAGCCCGAGGTCAGCGGAGGCCACAGGGGGTAGTCGAGGGTGGGGTCGCCGAGTGAGCGCTGGCCGGTTGCGAGGGAGTCGTCGGTTGCCATGTAAGCAGCCTAGGGCGGTTTCGGGTGCTACCGGGCGGGTTTTTGAATCTTGGGCGGCGGACACACTCCGGGGGATGTTCGACGACGGACAACCGGACGGGAGCTGGGGAGCGGGATGGACAGTGTGACGGACAGTGGGATCAGGGCGATGGTCGACGCGGTCGACGAGGCCCGGCGGCAGCTGCGGGAGAACGCGCTGCCGAAGGCCGAGGACCGGGGTCGGGAGCGGGTCCCGGCGGTGGAGGCCGTCGTGATGCTCGGCTCGCTCGCCGATCTGCTGGAGGTGACCGGGGAGCTGGCGGCGGCCCTGTCCGAGCGGATGGCCACCCACCAGAGCCCGGACGTCTACCACCAGGCGGGCGTCCGGCTCCGGGGCGAGGCGGGTAATCTCCGGGAGGCCGAGCGGAGGGTCGCCGAGCGGCTGAGCTGAGCGGCTGAGCTGAGCGGTTGAGCCGAGCGGTTGAGCCGAGACCCGGCGGCGTGCGCGGCCGCCGACACCCCGGGAAGGGTGCCGGCGGCCACGCCGCGTCGCAGCGCCGGTTCGGCTCGGCGCCGGTTCAGCGGTGGCCGGAGAACTGCACCACCTGCTGGTACGTCGGCCGGTTCTGCCAGGTGGTCTTGTCGTCCGTCACCCCGCCCAGCGGCCGCTGGATGATGGTGTCGGCGCACCACTGGTCGCCCGCCGCGCAGTCCCCGTCGCCCGGGTAGACCTGGGCCGGGGTCTCGGCGGCGGCCCGGACCAGGGTGTTCAGCAGGACGGTGCGGCAGGCCGTGAGGTCGCCGCCGCCGCAGAACGGACGGGCCAGCGGGCCGGCCACCCGGTCGCCGAGGACGGCGCGCAGGTCCTTGTCGAGGTAGCTCCACCAGCCGTACTGGAAGGCCGAACCCTTGTGCGGGATGGCCTCGTTGGCGCTGACCGGGCCGCCGCCCGTCGCGCCGGTCTGGCCGCCGGAGGGCGACTCGTTGATCTGCAGGGCGCCGGTCAGCGCGGTGAACAGCGGGTCGCCGAGCCCGGGGCGCATCACCCCGTCGGCGACCAGCGGCCACCAGGCGTCCAGCACCCGGATCGCGTCCGCGTCGGCGTAGCCGTGGCTGCCGGCCGAGGTCTCCTTCCGCTGGGCGCCGTCGGCCAGCCAGGCCTCCAACTGCTGGAGGGCGGTGAGCGCGGCCGGGTCGGTGACCGGGGCGCTGCGCAGCACCCGGATCAGGTCGGGCAGCACGTCCTCGGCCCGCAGGTCGGCCAGCGCGGCGCCCTCCATGGCCTGGGTGAGCGAGACCCGGCTGACCTTGCCGCCGCCGGCGATCAGCGCCTTGACCCGGTCGTCGAGCAGGTTGGCGCGGTGCACCGAGCCGTTGCCGAAGCCGGCCGAGGTGAAGCCGCTCGCCTGCTTGTTGTTCCAGGAGACGTAGTAGTCCTGGTCGACGGACTGCGGGTGCTCGGCCGGCGGGGTGTACCGGGCGGTGTTGGTGGCGGGGTCGAAGCCGGCCCACTCGTAGGCGGGCCGGGCCAGCACCGGGAGCCCGGCGTCGACCCCGGCGGCGCGCACCGGGTTGCTGCCGGAGTTGTAGTAGGCGGTGTCGCGGGAGTCGGCGTAGAACCAGTTGAAGGTGTAGTTGATGTCCTGCGCCGCCTGCTGGAAGCTCGGTGCGTCGTGCACCGCGCCGGGGTCGTTCAACTCCTGGAAGCCGATGATGGAATCGGCCTCGTGCCGGTAGGTGGAGCGCAGCGCGGTGAAGGCGACGGGTGCCCCGCCGACCGTCCCGCGGGCGGTCACCAGTCCGTAGTTCGACCGGTACATCACCAGGGTGTACGAGCCGGCCGGGGTGGCGTCGGCGGTGGTCGGGCTCCACGCGTCCTGGCGTTCCAGCCGGTCGAAGGGCAGGCACTGCCCGTGCCAGAGGTAGGAGTTGGCGGCGGTGGTGACCGGTGAGCCGTCGGTGGTGCAGAGCGGCACGGCGTAGGTGTCGGTGATGTTCTGCCCGGCGGAGGTGGCGCTCCAGGCGTAGTCCTGGCCGCGGCCGAGCTGGACGTAGAAGCTGAGGCCCGCGAAGGCCGCGCCGCGGGCGCTGATGCCCGGGCCCTGGAGCTCCTCCAGCATCAGCAACTGCGGGGCGAAGTAGCCGGTTTGCGGGCCGAACACGGCGACCGGGTGGCCGTCGTCGGTGTGCGCGCCGGAGACCACCAGGGCGTTGGACATGCCGTGCTTGGCGGTGAGCAGGTTGCCGGGCAGTACGCCCTTCGCGGCCGTCGTCGCGGTGCCCGCGGAGCCGGTGGCGTCGTAGATCATCCGCTCGGGCACCACCGAGCCCGGGTCCGGCAGCGCCTGGCCCTGCGGGTCGTCCGGCACGGTCCCGTACGGGAAGCTCTGCCCGTCGTGCAGGGTCCGTACCGCCTCCGGGTCGTCGGCCTCGCGCAGCGACGCCCACACCGCGTCCCCGGCGTCCTTGCCGTACCGGGCCTCGGCCGCCGACTTCACCTGGGCGGAGGCGAGTTGACCGCCGCCGCCGGAGCCGAACAGGGCGCCCACCACGGAGGCCAGGGCGACCAGGTCGGTCAGCTTGAACGGCTCGATGGAACCGGCGTTGGTGATCGGGTCGATGTGGCCGGTGAGGTCGTACTCGCCGGGGAAGGTCCGGCCGTTGTACGCCTGGGTGACGTACTGGTTGATGCCGTCCAGGTAGGCGTTCGCGTCGGCGAGGGCCTGGGTGGCCCGGCCGCCGCGGGCGGCCAGCGCGTCGATCTGCTGCTGCAACTCGGTCTCGGTGTACGGCGCGGCCTGCCAGAAGCTCTGCTCCAGCTGCCGGTTGGCGGCCGCGCCGCCGGCGAAGCCGGACAGTTCGCCGCGGCCGACGTGCCGGAACAGGTCCATCACCCAGAGCCGGTCCTGGGCGGCCGCGTAGCCCGCGCCGAACTCGGTGCCGTAGCGCGTCGTGCCGGTGATGTGGGGCACTCCGGTGGCCTTGTCGCGCACGATCGTCACGTCCGGGCGCGGGCTGGTGGTGCTCGCCACCTGGTCGGCGGGGACGCCGAACGAGGCGTCGTCGAAGAAGTTCCGCAGCCCGGCCTCGGTCAGGCCGGGGTAGCCGGAGGCGAGGGCGGAGTACGGGCCGAGCTGGTCGTCGGTGTGCGCGGGGCGGCTGCCGAACATCCGGTTCAGCAGGATCTCGGCGAGCGTCGCGTTGCCGTTCTCGCCGGGCGGGAGGATGTCGGTGCACCGGCCGCCGCAGTAGTCCGGTGCGGCCGCCGCCGTGGGGGAGGCGGCGGCGCTGCCGGGGGCGGTCAGGGCGGCGGTGGCGAACAGGGCCGACGCGAGGACGGCCGCGGCCGCCCTCGGGAACCGGCTGCGGGGTCTGCGGGGGCGGTGGAGGGGGTGGGGGCGTAGGCGCAAGGCGAGCTCCTCCGTCGAAGCCACGGGGAGTCGACGGTAGGGGCGCTACTGGCCGGTTGGCTAGTGGCGTGCATGCCATTTCGCCGTTGCCGTAGCGACAGTTGACCCGTCGTCAGCGGTCCTCGGGGGTGGGCCGGGACGGGTTGTCGGTGGGCTCCGCTAGGGTCGTTCGCGTCGGTGGGTGATCGGCCGTCGTGGGGCGGCGGGCAGGGGGAGCGCGATGGCGGGGACGGGTGCGGGGGCCGGGGCGGTGCGGGTGCTGCCCGAGGGGGTGACCCACGGGCCGAGCCGGGAGCTGCTCACCGCCGGGGAGTTGTGCTGGTCGCGCGCCTACCTGGACTTGGAGGCCTCGGGGGACGAACCGCTGCAGACGGCCGTGTCCTGGTACGAGCGGCAGGGGGTGCGGGGCGCCGAGGGGCTGTACGTGCTGGGGGAGGCCCGGTACGACGACTGGCAGGGGCCGGTCACGGTGCTGCTGGACGGTGCGGGCGGCGAGGTGTACCTGGCCCGGCCGGACGACGACGGGGTGCTCCGGCGGGATCTGCTGGCCAGCAGCCCGGGGTGCCTGATCGCGCTGGCGGCGGAGGTCGAGGAGCTCCGGCCGGCGGGGGCGGAGCCGTCGCACGGTCCGGCGGCCGTCGCCGAGGTCGAGCGGGCGGTGCGGCAGCGGCTGCGCGAGGCCGATCCGGAGCTCTACCGGCGGACGGAGGGCCGACCGGCCCACTGGGGAACGGTGTTGACGATCCGCTCGCTCGCCTGGGGTGCCGCCGGTGCGGCGGAGGGGCTGGCGTACGAGGTGTCCCCGGCACTGGTCGAGGACTTGGCGACGGTGGCGGGCGAGGGTGGCGTCCGCCGGTTCGCGGAGGCCGAGTTGCCCGCGAGCCTCGCCCACGGGCCGACCCGGCGGCTGCTCACCGAGGTCGGGCTGCCGGTCGCCGAGGGCTGCGTGCTGTCCGTCGACGCCGAGGGCCCGTTCCGCACCGTGGCGGAGACCTACCCGGGGAGCTGTTCGAAGGGGCCCCGCGCCTACCAGGGCGGATTCCCGGTGGTCGGCGGGTGGATGTACGACTCCGTGGTCGCCCTCGACGGCGCCACCGGGCGGGTCGAGCTGCCCGACCCGGGGGACGACGGGGAGACGGCCGCCTATCTGCACCGGGACCTCTCGGCGCTGCTGTACGTGTTGTGGACGTTCGAGCGGCTGCGGGCCGTACGGCGCGAGGCGGAGGACCCGCAGGCGCCGGTACCGTGGTCGGTGTTCGAACCGTCCGAACTCCTGGACAGCGCGGCCGAGGCGGTGCTGCGGGCCCTGGACCCGGAGGCGTTCGCCACCGACAGCCACTTCTGGCCGATCCGGGTGGACGACGGGCACATGGGCAGCCTGCTGGAGTAGTGGTGGAGATCGAGGACGTGGACGAGGGCGGGGGCGCGCGGGCGCTGGCCGGGGTGGTGTGGCGGCGGAAGGTGCTGCTGCTCCTGCCGGCGATCACGGTGGCCGTGTTCGGCGGGGTGGCCGCGCTGCTGGTCCGGGCGGAGGTGCTGCTCGGCGGGAGCCTGCTGCTGGGCGTGCTGGGGCTGCTGGTGCTCTCCTTCCTCGCCGTGTTCGGCACCTCGGCGCTGCTCGTCGCGGCCGCCGATGCGTTGCGGGGGCGGCCGGTGAGGGTCGGGGCCAGCTACCGGCGCGCCGCCGGACGGCTGGGGGTGCTCGCGAGGTGGGCGCCGCTCGGGGCGGTCCAGGTGCTCGGGGCGCTTCTGATGGTCGGTCTGGTGTGGTCGCTGGCGAGCTATCTGGTGGTGCCGGCGCTGGTGCTCGACGGGGCGGGGGTGCGCGCGGCGATGCGCGGCTCCCGGGAGGTGTACCGGCGGGACCGCGGGGAGTTCCTGCGCGGGACGACCTGGCTGTCGCTGCCGGCCGTGGTGAGCTTCGTGCCGTCGCTGGTGGTGTTGTCGATCGGGCTGATGGCGACCGACCGGGTGCTCGGAACGGCGCTGATGGTCGGCGCGGCGCTGTGCCTGGGGGCCGGTGTGACGGTGACGGCGAGTCTGTTCGGGGTGTTCCGGGCGCGGCTGTACCTGACGTCGAAGCGCGCGGCCGTGGTCGAGGCGGCCCCGCGGGGGCTGCACGTGTCGCCGGTGGAGTAGTGGCGGCCGACAGGTCGGGGGCCGACAAGTCGGGGGCCGGCGGCCGCTGTTCGGCTGCCGGCCCCCGGTGCCGTGCCCGGCTCAGTCGGGCAGGTGCGGGGAGGTCTCAGGGCTTGAGGACCAGGCGGATCGGGTTGCCCTCCTTGCGCTCCAGCGCCTCCACCGCGCGGGCGGCGTCGGCCAGCGGGAAGGTGCCGCTGACCGAGCGGGCGAAGTCCAGCCGGCCGCCGCGGACCAGGTTGACCAGGTCGATGACGTCCTGGCCCTGGGAGCCGTAGTGGCCGAGGATCTGCTGACGCAGGTAGCTGACCATGGTGCCCTTGGTGATGGTCAGCGGCTTGTCGGTGAGCCCGACCAGCACCAGGCGGCCGTGCTCGCCGAGGCTGGCCACGGCCTGCTCGCGGACCGGGGCGACGCCGGCGAAGTCGAAGGCGGCGGAGAGCGGCCGGCCGCCGGTGGCCGCGCGCAGCCGCTCGGCGAACGCGGGGTCGGCCGGGTCGAGGGCGGCGTCGGCGCCGAAGGCGAGGGCGCGCTCGCGGGCGGCCGGGAGCGGGTCGACGGCGACGATCGGGAAGGCGCCGATCGCGCGCAGCAGCTGGATGCCGTGGGCGCCCAGTCCGCCGACGCCCCAGACACCGACGGCTTCGGCCGGGCGGACGGCGCCGGTGGCGGTGATCGCGGACCAGGGGGTGGAGACCGCGTCGGGGATGAAGCAGGCCTGCTCGAAGGGGAGCTCGTCCGGGATCGGCACCAGGGTGGCGACGGTGGCGAGCGCGTACTCGGCCCAGCCGCCGTCGTAGTCCACGCCGCGGGTGAAGACCTTGCCGTCGCGGGTCTCGCCGGCCTGCAGCAGCACCCGGTCGCCGACGGCGGTACCGGTCACGCCCTCGCCGAGGGTGTGCACGGTGCCCGCGACCTCGTGGCCGAGGGTGACCTTGGAGCCCTGGAGGAGGAAGGGCTTGAGAGTGCCGTCGATCAGGTGGACGTCGGAGAGGCAGACGCCGGCGGCCTCGACCTTGATCAGCACCTGACCCGGGCCCGGCGTCGGGACGGGCACCTCTTCGACGGCGAAAGCGCCCTTGGTGACGTCGAGGCGGCCGGCGAGCATCGTGGCGGTCATCGGGACTTCCCTTCGGTCGGGGGTGGCGGGGTCGGGGGAGTGCCCCGCCGCCCCAAACTTGCTTGTTAACCAACAAGCAAGTTGAGCCTAGCATGGTGCCATGCCCACGCACGATGACCCGACGGCCCGCGCGATCGTCCCGCAGGATGCCGAGACGGCCCCGCAGGACGCCGAGACCTCCTCGCAGGAGGCCGAGACGGCCCCGCAGGACGCCAAGCCGCCCCGCGCCCAGGCCGAACGGCGGACCCAGGCGGAACGGCGCGCCCGTGCCGAGGCCGCGCTGCTCGCTGCCGCCGCCCGGCTGATCGCCGAGCACGGCAGCACCGGGGTCACCCTCGCCCGGGTCGGCGAGGAGGCGGGCTTCAGCCGGGGGCTGGCCACCCACTACTTCGGCTCCAAGGCCGCGCTGCTGGCCCGGCTCCAGGAGGAGGCGCTGGCGGAGGCGATGGCGGCGGCCGCGCCCGAGCGCAGCGGCGCCGGGGCGGCGGAGGAGCTCTGCGGCTTCGCCCGGGGGGTGCTCGACGGCGTGCGGAACCCGACCGACCTGGGCCGGGCCTTCGTGGTGCTGGGCGCCGAGGCGCTGGCCGGGGCCTCCGAACTGACGGTGGCGGTGGCCGAGCTGGACACCCGGACCCGCGACTGGGTGGCGGACGTGGTCGGCCAGGGCGTGACCGAGGGCGAGGTGCGGGCCGGGCTGGACGCCCGGGCCTTCGCGTTCGCCTTCGTGGGGCTGCTCAAGGGGCTGGTGGTGCAGGCCGCGGCCGCGCCGGAGGCCTTCGACGTGCCGACGGCGACCGCGGAGGCGGAGCGCTGGATCCGGCTGGCGCTGGCCGCCGGCTGACGGCGGCGGTCTCGGGCCCGCGCGGCCGGTAAGCCCCGCGCGGATGTGACGTCCGGCGGTCGGCGATGCCGCGCGACGCGCGGAAACGCCCCGCGCCGCGCCGAAGGGTCGGCGCGGCGCGGGGTCCGGGCGGGAGCGGGCTCAGCGGGCGGGCCGGCGTCGGCCCCCGGGTGTTCCGCTCAGCGCCGGGGCCGGCCGTCGGCCGCCGGGGCGTTGATCCGTACCCGGGTGGTGGCGGGCGCGTCCTCGATGTCCCGCAGCTGGCCCAGGACGGTGGCGCGCAGGTCGTCGTAGTCCTCGAAGTGGTGGTCGTTGAAGAGGGTGTAGCCCGTCCACATCAGGTTGGCGCAGACCCGGGCCGGGACCCGGCCCGTCCGGGCGCCCATGCCGACCAGGGCCACCGAGCGGATGCTGCCCGGCGCCAGCCGGTTCTGGCGGTGGACGGCCTGGAAGGCGGCCGCGCAGGCGAGGGCGACGTTCAGGGTCTCGCTGACGTTCTGCGAGGAGGTCTGCATCGTGGGCGCCGAGATCAGGAACCTCGGGTTGACCGCCCCGGACGGCACGCAGACCGCGCTGCCCACCGGCAGGGTGCCCGCGTACTGGTCGCGTATCGCCCGCTGCACCTTCAGCTGGATGCCCGCCCCGAGGTGCCGCTTGATCGCCGCGTCCGCCCCGCCGTCCATCAGGCCGCGGGAGTTGGTCGGGCTGACCCAGGCGTCGACCTGCTCGGTGAGGATCGAGCCCTTGCGGATCTCGATCTCGGGGGTGTCGGCGAAGGCGGCCCGCCACGACTCGACCACCGTCGCGTTGAGGTCCGTCAGCACCACCCTGAGCGGGGACTGCGCGCGGTCCGTCGTCATGCTGCAACTCCTGTCGTACGTCGAGGTGTTTCCCGCTGTCGATACCGACGCTAGCGGGCGGCACCGACAATCCGTCCGCCCATCCGTCCGCCCATCCGTCCGCGCTGTCCGGCGACCGGGACCGGCGGTCCCGGTTGTCGGTGCCGGCTGTTAGGAAGGGGGTGTCCGCCGGAGAACTGACGGACCGTCATCACCACGTCCCGCGTGGACCGACCCAGCCGGAGTACTGACATGAGCGCTGCCGACACCCCCGCCACCACCCAGCCCGACCCGAACGACCCGCTGGCCCTGGCGGAGCTGTTCCGGGGCGGTGGCGAGCCGTGGCTGCCGTTGCTGAAGCCGGTCATCGAGGCGCAGCCCGGCGCGGCCTCGTTCATCGGCCCGAGCCGCGGCCCGGAGGTCGTGCCGGTCCGCGAGCTGACCTTCCAGGCGCTCAAGCCGCACGCCCCGCACCGGTGGAAGGTCGTGGTCTTCGGTCAGAACCCGTACCCGCGGCCGGAGAGCGCCACCGGCATCGCGATGTTCGACAACGCCTTCCACGACTGGAAGGACAGCCAGTTCGGCCGGGTGATCAGCATCCGCTGCATCATCAAGGCCGCGGCGATGTGGAAGTACGGCATCCCCAAGAAGACGCCGATCGCCGACATCCGCGCGCTGCTGAAGAAGGAGGAGACGGTCCAGCCGCCGGAGTGGTTCCAGGCGATGCTGACCCAGGGCGTACTGCTGCTGAACGCGGCGCTCACCGCCAGCGCCGACGGCGCGATGGGCCCGGACCAGCACACCGGGTTCTGGCGGCCGGTGGCCGAGCGGATCGTCGAGGAGATCCTCCGGGCCAAGCAGCAGGCGGGGGAGGAGGACCGGGGCGTCGTCTTCGCCTGGTGGGGTGCGCACGCGCGCAGCCTGAAGAGCGTGGTGCGGCGGCTGGAGAAGAAGTACCCCGAGGTCGAGGTCCGGCACATCGACCACGCCAACCCGGCCGCCCAGGGCGACATCTTCTGCGACAACGACCACTTCGCCGCGGTGAACGCCGCGCTCGCCTCGCTCGGGGCGGACGGGATCGACTGGCTCCCCAGCAAGGGCTGGGACGCCGGTGCGGCCTCGGACGGCGGGGCGGACGGCGGGGTCGCCGAGCGGATGGGCGCGTTCATCGCCTCCACCATGGAGCTGCACCAGCTCTACCTGGACCGACTCGCGAGCGTCAAGGACGAGGGCCTCGAACTCCCGGCGATCAGCGGGGTGTTCGACACTCCGGTGGTGGACTTCCGGGAGGCCGTGGCCCCGGTCGCGGCGCTGCTGCGCGGTCTGGACCGGCACGTGGCGCAGTCGCACGAGTTCGGTCGGCGGCGGGCCGGGGAGGGCGCGGCCGGCGGCCTGTCCGCCGATGCGATCGCCGCGCTGTACCTCTACACCTGCGAGTCCGCGTTCTACCGGGAGATCAACGCGGTGCTGCGCTCGCCGGACCGCGCCCGGCTGGTCCCCTACCTGCCGTACCTGCGGCTGCTGTTCGCGGCGGTGGCGCAGCTGCCGGTGCGGACGGAGCCGCTCTGGCGCGGGGTGTCGCTGGACCTGCGCAAGCAGTACCCGCTGGGCCGGACGGTGACGTGGTGGGGCGTCTCCTCCTGCACGTCCGAGCTCGGCGTGGCGAAGTCCTTCCTCGGCAGCCGGGGCAAGCGGACGCTGTTCGAGGTGCGGCCGCTGCGCGCGACGGGCATCCAGCGGTACTCGGCGTTCACCGGGGAGGAGGAGTACATCCTGCTGCCGGGCACCCAGTTGGAGGTCACCGACGTCCAGGCCCAGCGGGGCGGGCTGTGCACCGTGACGCTGACCGAGATCGCGGAGGGGCCCTTGGTGTCCTGACGAGTCGCCCCGCCTCGCCCGTGGTGCGGTCGGCGAATGACGCGCGAATTTCATTCTCGACCCGTGGACGCATTCACCCGGGCGTAGTTGACTGCCGGGCGGGTGACCCCCGCAACTCCCCGGAGCACCACCATCACAGAGGAGACCCCTGTGTCCATTGGCGGTACGCAGCCCGAGCCGATACGGCCGACGGCCCGAACGGCGACCCCGCGCCGGCTGCTGATGTGTCGGCCGCAGCACTTCGAGGTGACGTACTCCATCAATCCGTGGATGCACCCGGAGAAGCCGGTCGACCGTGAACTGGCGCTGCTGCAGTGGGACCGGCTGCGCGAGGTGTACCTCTCGCTCGGGCACACCGTGGAGGTGATCGACCCGGTGCCCGGACTGCCGGACATGGTGTTCGCCGCCAACGGCGCGACGGTGGTGGACGGCAAGGTGCTCGGCGCCCGGTTCCGGCACCTGGAGCGGACCGCCGAGGGCCCGGCCTACCTCTCCTGGTTCGTGGCGCAGGGCTACCGGGACGTGCTCTGGCCGGAGTTCATCAACGAGGGGGAGGGCGACTACCTGCCGGTCGGGCGGCGCATCCTGGCCGGCACGGGCTTCCGCACCGACCAGCGCTCGCACCACGAGGCCCAGGAGTTCTTCGGGCTGCCGGTCACCTCGCTCACCCTGGTCGACCCCGAGCACTACCACCTGGACACCGCGCTGGCGGTGCTCTCCGACACCGAGATCATGTACTACCCGGCGGCCTTCAGCCCGGGCAGCCGCTCCGTGCTGCAGAACCTCTTCCCGGACGCCCTGCACGCGGACCCCCAGGACGCCGCGGTCTTCGGCCTCAACGCGTTCTCCGACGGCTACAACGTCGTCCTGCCGCAGGCGGCGGCGGGACTGATCGAGCGGCTGCGGCGGCGGGGCTTCAACCCGATCGGGGTGGATCTCACCGAACTCCTCAAGGCGGGCGGCGCCGTGAAGTGCTGCACCCTGGAGCTGCGTCCCTGACCCCCTCGGACCGCGCGCCGTCGGGACGCGCGCCGTAGGACCGTGCACCGCCCGCCGGCCCGGCCGGCGGGCGGTGCCGTCAGCCGGTCAAGTGGCGGCCGCCCGTGCGCAGTCCGTTGACGGCGCCCGGTGCGGCATGTGAAATGACACATGTCACCGATCACATGGGTCAAGGGTTCGGGGTCCAGGTTCGCGTCCGCACCGCTCGACGCGCGACTTTGAACGTTCAAATCCCGTACCCGCCCAGCCGTTGCCCGCACAGCCCGCACCCGCACAGCCCCCACCCGAGCCCCTCGTCGCGCGGATCGCCAAGGAGCCCCCGATGCCCTCGCCACGTACCGCCCGCGCCCTGCCGTCGGGCGGCCTCGCCGTCCTCGCGGCCCTGACCGTGCTCACCGCCCAGGCCGCCGTCGCCGCCCCGGCCCGGGCGGCGGGCGGCGACGCCCCGGTGAACGGCGGCAGTTACGTCCTGGGCCCGGCGGCGGGCGGCGGCTGCCTGAGTACCCGCTTCGCCGGGGCCGCGCCCGGCACCCCGGCCGTCCGGGCCGCCTGCCAGGGGCTGTTGAGCCAGCGTTGGCGACTGCTGCGGGTCACCACCACCGCCCCGGCCGGCTACGCCCTGATCAACGCCGCGACCGGCCGCTGCCTGGAACTGGACGGGCGGGCCCGCAGCGCGGTCACCGCGGACTGCGGCAGCCTCCCGGACAGCGCCCGGTTCACCATCTCCCCGGCCCCCGGCGGGGGTTACGCCCTCGCCCCGGTCGACCGCGCCCGCCAGTGCCTCACCGCACCGCCCGGCGACGCGGACGGCCGGCCGGTCCGGGCCCGCGACTGCACGGCCGGAGCGGACCAGCGCTGGACGCTGACCCGCACCGAGCCGCTGGTCCTCGCCGACCCCGGCTTCGAACAGGGCACCACCGGCTGGACGTTCACCGAGCACACCGGTGTCGCCGGCAACAACCCCCACTCCGGCGGCCGACTCGCCTACCTCGACGCCGGCCCCGGGTACCGGGTGAGTCAGCAGGTCACCGCGGTCACCGCCGGCTCGTACGACCTGTCCGCCTGGATCGCCACCGGCGCCGCCGGGGGCACCCTCTCGGTGGCCGTCAACGGCACCACCGTGCAGTCGCTGACCCTGCCCGAGCAGCCCGTCTACGCCAAGTACAGCCTGCCCCGGGTGAAGGTCGCCGCGGGCGACCGGGTCACCCTCGCGATCGGCTCCGCCCCGTCCGGCTGGGTCAACGTGGACGACGCCGCGGTGGCGCCGTCCGCGCCGAACGACCCGCGGATCAGCTCCTCCGACCCCGAGCTGGTCGCCCTGTTCGACTGGGCCAAGACCAAGGCCAACAGCTGGGTCCAGCAGGCCGGCACCACCGGCGTGCTGAACATGGACGAGAACCACACCGGCGGCGCCTCCAGCGGGACGTACGACACCACCTACTGGGCCGGTTACCCCTTCCGGTCCGCCTTCTACAGCCGCGACTTCGCCCACCAGCTGGTCGGCGCCCACCTGCTCGGACTCGACGCCCAGAACAAGACCATGCTGCGCGGCTTCGCCGCCTCCGCCACCGACCTCAACGGCCACTACCCGGTCTGGGCCCTCAACTTCGACGCCCGCAGCTACGCCGCCATCGACTACCACGGCCCGGACGCCTTCGTCCGGGAGCTGCCCGCCCCCTTCGAACTGGTCCAGAAGACCGGTGAGGCCTACCGGTGGACCGGCGACCGGGACTACGCCGCCGACCCCCTGCTGACCGACTTCGTCCGCACCACCCTCGGCCCCTTCATCGACCGGCACCCCGGCCCGGTCGACAACCACGGCCTCCCGATCCCCCAGGCGACCAGCGACAGCATCTTCGCCGGGACCGCCAGTTACGCCGAGAACGCCACCGGCGCCTACGCCGAGGCCGGCGACGCCCTGGCCGCCCAGTACCAGGCCTACCTGTCCGCCGCGACCCTGGCCGACGCCCGCGGCGACGCGGCCGGGGCGGCCGGGTACCGGCAGTCCGCCGACGCCCTGAAGGAGTACGTCAACACCAGCTGGAGCGTCGACCCGGCGCACCCCGACCAGGTCGTGCACGGCTACGACACCCAGGGTCGACCGGTCACCGGCTGGGGCTACGAGGCCGACGTGCTGATGCCGGCCAAGCAACTCCTGGACCCCGGGCCCCGGTTGGACGCGTTCCTGCGGTCCGTCGACGCCCAGGAGTCGGGCCCGCAGGCCTCCGTCAACGCCGAGGCGCTCAGCTACCTGCCCGACGCCTTCTTCGCCGCCCACGACGGCGCCACCGCCTGGAAGTGGATGCAGCGGATCCACCGGAGCGTCGACCAGGTCCACGCCAGCGGCCGGATGCTCAACGGCGACTACCCCGAGCTGCCGTTCACCCTGCTCGGCCAGACCGTCCAGGGCCTGCTCGGGGTGCAGCCCGACGCCGCCGCCCACCGCCTCGTCACCGCCTCCCAACTCCCCGCTGACATCGGCTGGTTGCAGATCGCCGACATCCCGATCGGGGCCGGCACGGTCACCCTGCGCCAGGACGGGACGACCCGCAGCACCCTCACCAACACCGGCACCGGGCCGCTGACCTGGGAGGCCCGCTTCCCCGGCGCCCACGCCGGGATCACCGTCGACGGCACGCCCCGCCCGGTCCGCACCACCACCGTCGACGGCGTGACCTACACCGTCGCCACCGTCACCCTCACCCCCGGCCGCACCGCCACCGCGGCGGTCAGCGGCTGACCCGCGGGCGCCCCGGCCGACCCCCACTCGGCCGGGGCGCCGTCACACCTCCACCCCCACACCCCCACAGGAGCGCAGATGCGCCGTCACCCACGCCGCCTCGCGGCACCCCTGCTCGCCCTCGCCCTGGCCGCCACCGGCCTCGGCGCCCTCGGCCTCGGCGCGGCCACCCCGGCCGCCGCCCTCGGCAACGGCAACGCCCTCACCCCGCCGATGGGCTGGAACTCCTGGAACTCGCTCGGCACCGAGGTCACCGAGGACCAGGTCGTCCAGACCATCGACTTCATGGCGGCCAACGGCCTGGTGAGCGCCGGCTACAACACCGTCACCGTCGACGACGGCTGGTCGCTCTGGCACCGCGACGGCCAGAGCACCGACTTCGTCCGCACCCCCAGCGGCTCGATGCAGCTCTACGACGCCGCCGGGAACCCGGTCGCGGGCACCGACGGCACCGGCAACGACCCCACCTCCGGCCACCTGATCCCGCGCCCGGACCACTTCCCCGCGCAGACCGTCGACGGCCGGACCGTCAACGGCATCCAGTACCTCACCCGGTACGCCCACAGCAAGGGCATGAAGTTCGGCCTCTACGCCACCGACAGCTACGAGACCTGCCAGATGCACCCCGGCAGCCTGGGCCACGAGTCCGTCGACGCGGCCGACTTCGTCGCCTGGGGCGTCGACTTCGTCAAGTACGACGACTGCCCGTACGGCCCGCCGATCACCGGCCCGGACGGCCACGACTACTCCACCCAGGGCGAGGGCAAGGAGCTCACCCGCTCGATCTACACCCGGGTGCAGACCTTCCAGCACGCCCTGGACGCCGCCTCGGCCGCCCAGGGACGGCCCAAGGTCACCCTCAGCGTCTCCGCCCAGCCCGCCCACACCGGCGTGCCCTACCTCCTCGACCCGGCCGACCCGGCCCGCACCGACCCGGTCGTCCAGGCCGCCGGCACCGCGCCGTTCAACGCGCCCGGCTACGCCCCGACCGGGGTGTGGTGCGGTCAGGTGGCCAACCTGTGCCGGATCGGCGGCGACCGCGACAGCGAACTCGACGGCGTGCTCTGGAACGGCCAGCTGCGCACCGCGCTGCAGTACCCGGGCAATGTGCGCCCGGGCAGCTGGAACGACCTCGACATGATGTTCACCGGCTGGAACGACGTCTACGGGCGCTACGGCACCACCGACACCTGCACCTGCCACAAGCCGTTCACCGACGACGAGTCGCGCACCGAGACCTCGGTGCTGTCGATGCTCGCCGCCCCGCTGATCTCCGGCGCCGACCTGCGCACCGCCGCCCAGTCCGGGCACAGCGCGGACGGCGCCGACTGGTCCACCGGGATCGGCGCGTCCAGCCTGGCGGTGCTCAAGAACGCGGACGTGATCGGGATCGACCAGGACGCGCTGGCCCAGCCCGCCACCCTGGTCGGGGCAGCGCCGACGAGCGGCACGGCGCCGGTGGTGCTGAAGCGGCGACTGGCGAACGGGGACACCGCCGTGCTGCTGGTCAACCAGGACCCGACCACCCCGCAGGCCATCGGCACCGGGCTCGGCGCGCTCGGGCTGACCGGCGGGTTCAGCTACAAGGAGCTGTGGACCGGCGCGACCGGCACGATCGCCGCCGGGGGCACGGTCGGCGGCGGCACGGTGGCCCCGCACGCGGTGGCGATGTACCGGCTCACCCCGCAGTCCGGCACCACCCCGGCGGCGTCCGTCGTGGGCGACGGCAGGTACCACGCCCTGAGCGCGGGCGGCACCGGCGGCCTGGTGCTGGAGGTCGCCGGCACCTGCGGCTCGCCGCTGGGCTCGGTGGCCGACGTCAACACCTGGTGGCCCACCCACACCTCGGAGCAGTGGACCTTCACCGCCAACCCCGACGGCACCGTGCGGATCAGCGACGACTGCGACACCGCCACCCATGTCCACACCGTGCTGGCGGCCGGCACCTCGCCGGGCAACAGCGCCTACCTGCTCAACTACTCGCCGGGCAACCCCTGGCAGGAGTGGCGGGTCACCCAGGACCCGACGACCGGCGCGCTCGGCATCACCAACGTCGCCACCGGCCTCGCGCTCACCGCGGGCGGAGCGGGCGGTGCGGCGGCGGGGTCGACGGTGACCACCGACGCGGTGAACGGCGCCGCCGCCGGGCAGAGTTGGACGGTCGCCTCGTAACGGGCTCACGTCGTCACGGGGTCGCCTCGTCACGGGGTCACGTCGTCACGGCGAGCGGTGCGGCCCGGGGCCTCCCAGCCCCGGGCCGCGCGCGTCGTGCCCGCGTCAGACCTGGTAGCGCAGCGGGTCGAACAGGCCGAGGTGCTCGGCGACCCAGTCGGAGGTCCGGCGCAGCCCCTCGTCCAGTCCCACCAGCGGCTGCCAGCCCGTCAGTTCGCGCGCCTTGCGGTTGTCCGAGAGCAGCCGCTCGACCTCGCTGCCGCCCGGGCGCAGCCGGCCCGGGTCGACCACGATCTCGGCGTCCCGGCCGGAGGCGACGATCAGCGCCTTGGCCAGGTCGCCGATCGACACCTCGCTGCCGGTGCCGAGGTTGACCACCTCGCCGAGCGCCCGGTCGGACCGGGCCACCGCGAGGAAGCCCTCGGCGGTGTCGGTGGCGTAGGTGAAGTCGCGCGTCGGGGTGATCGAGCCGAGCCTGATCTCCCGCGCCCCGGAGTGGAGTTGGGCGAGGATGGTGGGGATCACGGCGCGCGCCGACTGGCGCGGGCCGTAGGTGTTGAACGGGCGGACCACGGAGACCGGCAGCTCGAAGGCGTGCCAGTGGGAGAGCGCCGTCATGTCCGCGCCGATCTTCGACGCGGAGTACGGGGACTGCGGCTGCAGCGGGTGGTGCTCGTCGATCGGCGCGGTGATCGCCGTCCCGTACACCTCGCTGGTGGAGGTGTGCACCAGCCGGGCGCCGTGCTTCAGACAGGCCGCGGCGACGTTCTGGGTGCCGACCACGTTGGTCTGCACATAGGCCTCGGGGGCCTGGTAGCTGTACGGGATGCCGATCAGCGCGGCGAGGTGGAAGACGGTGTCGCAGCCGGCCACCGCGTCCAGCACCCGGTGGGCGTCCCGGACGTCGCCCGCGAGCAGCTCCACCGGGCCGTCGGGGTCGTTCAGGTAGCGGGCCAGATAGCCGCGTTCGGCGTACGGCTTGTAGTGCACCAGGGCCCGGACCCGGGCGCCGCGGGCGACCAGCAGGTCGACCAGGGTGCTGCCGATGAAGCCCTCGGCGCCGGTGACCAGGACGGTCCGGCCGCTCCAGTCCTGCTGGCCGGTGACGTCCTGCGGGCCGGTGACGTCCTGCCGGCCGGTGAAGCGCTGCTGGGTGGTGTGTTCGGTCATGGCTGTGCTCCAGTCGTTCGGGGGTCGGTCGGTCAGTGGTGGGCGGCGGCGGGCGCCCGGCCGGCCACCCGCAGCACCTTGGCGGCGAGCAGGTCGGCGGCGCGGGCGTGGTCGCCCGGGTCGGCGGCCCGGGCCATCGCGGCGAGTCGGGCCGGGTCGGCGAGCAGTGGCTCGGTCAGCTCGGCCAGCCGCTCGCCGGTGCACTCGCCGTCCGCCAGCAGCAGGCCGGCGCCGGCGTCGGAGAGCACCCGCGCGTTGTGGGTCTGGTGGTCGTGCGGCGCGTGCGGGTAGGGCACCAGGACGGACGGCATCCGGACGCTGGACAGTTCGGCGACGGTGGCCGCGCCGGCCCGGCAGACCATCAGGTCGGCGGCCGCGTAGGCCAGGTCCATCCGGTCCAGGTAGGCGACCGCGTGGGCCACCGGGTTGCCCGCGAGCGCGGCCTGCACCTGCGCCAGCGCGGCCGGGCCGGTCTTGATCAGCAGCCGCCGGTCGGTGCGGTGGCGCCAGCGTTCGGCCAGTTCGAGGGCGGCCGCGGTGAGCCGGGCGGCGCCCAGGCTGCCGCCGTTGAGGACCAGCAGCCCGGCGCCGTCCGGGACGCCGAAGTGCCGGCGGGCCTCGGCCCGCAGCGCCGCCCGGTCGAGCCGGGCGACCGCGCCGACCAGCGGCATCCCGACGGTCTGCACCGCCCGTCCGGCGGGCAGGTGCTCACGGGTGCGGTCGAAGGCGAGCGCGATGTGCGGGGTGAGCCGGGCGGCGAAGCGGTTGGCCCGTCCGGGCACCGCGTTGGACTCGTGCACCACGCTGGGCAGTCCGGCCATCCGGGCGCCGACGATGACCGGCGCGCTCGGGTAGCCGCCCATCCCGACCGCCACCTGGGCGCCCTGCTCGCGCAGGATCTCCCGGCACTGCCGGCCCGAGCGCAGCAGTGCGGCCGGCAGCAGGTAGCGGCGCGGGCCGAGCGAGGCGTCGAAGGGGATCATGTCGACGGTGTGCAGCCGGTGGCCGGCCTGGGGGATCAGGGTGGTCTCCAGTCCGCGTTCGGTGCCCACGAAGGAGATCACCGTCCGCGGGTCGGCCCGGCGCAGCGCCTCGGCCAGTGCCAGGCCCGGGTAGATGTGCCCGCCGGTGCCGCCGGCGCCGATCACCACCGACAGCGGCGGCTGGTCGTGGAAGGTGCCGGGCGTCTCGTGTTCTGTCCTCGTCGTCCGCATGCCGTCGACCCTGCCGAGGCCGTCTAAGAGACTTCTCAGAGCCGATTTGAGAGGGTTGTCCGCATGGACAACGGGCAGAAGGTGCTGGTCGTGGACGACGACCCCGAGGTGCGGGCCGCCGTCGAGGACGGCCTGGCGGTCGAGGGCTACCGGGTGCGCGGGGCCGCGGACGGCCTGGCCGCACTGACCGAGGTGGGTGCCTGGCAGCCGGACGCGATGGTGCTCGACCTGATGATGCCGGTCCTCGACGGCCTGGCGGTCTGCCGCCGGCTGCGGGCGCTCGGCGACCGGATCCCGATCCTGGTGCTGACCGCCCGCGACTCGGTGAGCGAGCGGGTGGACGGCCTGGACGCGGGCGCCGACGACTACCTGGTCAAGCCCTTCGCGCTGGACGAACTGGCCGCCCGGCTGCGCGCCCTGCTGCGCCGCAGCGCCGCCGCCCCGGAGGAGGAGCCCGGCTACCGCTTCGCCGACCTGGAGGTCGACCCGGTCACCCGCACCGGCACCCGGGCCGGGCGGCCGGTGGAGTTCTCCCGCACCGAGTTCGCCCTGCTGGAGGTGCTGCTGCGGCACCCCGGCCAGGTGCTGCCACGCGAGATGATCATGGAGCGGGTGTGGGGCGCCGACTTCGGCCCCGACTCCAACTCCCTCGCGGTGTACGTCGGTTACCTGCGCCGCAAGCTGGAGGCCGGCGGCGAGCCGCGGTTGGTGCAGACCGTGCACGGGGTCGGCTACCGGCTGGACCGGGCGTGAGGGAGCACGCCCGCTGGCGCCGCCGGCGCCCGCTGCGCACCCGGCTGGCACTGGCCTGCACGGCGGCCGTCGCGTTGGTCGCGCTCGGGGTCAGCGCGGCCGCGTTCAGCATCGTCCGCTACGAACTCGACCACCAGCTCGACCAGCACCTCACCCAGCAGGCCACCCTGGTCCAGCAGCAGCACCGCGACCAGGGGCCCCAGGTGGTCTACGGCGAGTGCAACTTCCTCGCCGCCCCGGCCTGCGCCCAGATCGTCTCCGCCGACCCGGCCAAACCGGCCAACGAGCCCTATCTGCTGCCCGTCACCGCGGCCACCCGCCAGGTCGCCGACCGGCAGCGGGCCGGCTACTTCACCGACCTCACCATCGGCGGCCACCCGGCCCGGATGCTCACCACCCCGATGACCGCGGCGCCGCCCGGCGCCCGCCAGGCCGTCCAGGTCGCGCTGCGCTCCGACAGCGTCCAGGAGGGGGTGCGCCAGGCCGGGGTGCTGATGGCCGCCGTCGCGGCCGCCGGGGTGCTGCTGGCCGCCCTGCTCGGGCTGGCCGTCGCCCGTACCTCGCTCGCCCCGGTGACCCGGCTGACCCGCACCGCCGAACGGATCGCCGCGACCCGGGACGCCGGACTGCGGATCGACCTGCCGCCCGGTCGCCGGGAGGACGAACTCACCAGGCTCGCCGACAGCTTCAACACCATGCTGGGCGAACTGGAACAGTCCGTCGCCGCTCGGCGCCGGCTGGTCGCCGACGCCTCGCACGAGCTGCGCACCCCGCTGACCGCGCTCCGCACCAACGCCGAACTGCTCTCCCGGGCCGACCGCCTGACGAACGGTCAGCGCGAACGGGCGGCGTCCGCGCTGCGCCGTCAACTGCGCGAGGTGACCGGCATGGTGAACGACCTGATCGAACTCGCCCGGGACGAGGAGCCGCAGCCGCTGCTCGAACAGGTCGCCCTCGGCCCGCTGGTCGAGCACTGCGTGGACACCGCGCGCGGCCACTGGCCGGCCGTCGCCTTCACCCTGGAGGTCACCGGGCCCGGACGGCCGGTGGCCGGCGTGCCCGCCCGGCTCGCCCGGCTGGTCACCAACCTGCTGGACAACGCGGCCAAGTTCAGCCCGCCCGGCGGCGCCGTCGAGGTCCGCCTCACCGGCTCCCCGGACCGGCTGGAGCTGACCGTGCGCGACCACGGCCCCGGCATCGCCCCCGAGGACCTCCCGTACGTCTTCGACCGCTTCTACCGGGCCTCGGCCGCGCGCGCCCTGCCCGGCTCCGGCCTCGGCCTGGCGATGGCCCGCCAGATCGCCCAGGCGCACGGCGCCACCCTCACCGCCGAGGCAGCCCCCGGCGGCGGGGCGCTGTTCCGCCTCCGGCTGCCGCTCTGACCCCGCGTACGGCACGGCAGGTGGCCCGCACAGCGTCTGTGCGGGCCACCGCCGTACCGGGGGTCAGTCCTCGTGCAGCGCCCACCTGCTGCCGTCGACCGGCATCGATCCGGGCAGCGCGATCAGCTCGGGCTTGAACAGCGGCTTGGTGTCCATCGCCGGCTCCCAGGTCGCCAACGACTCGTCCTGGGGCACCTCGATCCGGCGGTCCGCCGCGAGGTCGGCGACCACCTTGAGCAGCAGCCGCACCCCGAGCGGGGCCAGGTGGTCGCGCCACAGGCTCTGCGCGGTCGAGCCCGGGGGCACGAACAGGTGCTCCTGGGCGGCGATCGGGCCGCCGTCGGTGCGCTCGGTGAGGTGGTAGACGCTGCCGCCGGTCACCTTGTCGCCGTCCCGGACGGTCCAGCGGATCGCGTCCCGGCCCCGGTGCAGCGGCAGCAGGCTGGGGTGGTAGCCGATGGTGGCGACGGCGGCCCGGGCCCGGGTCCGCCGGCCGAGGAAGGCGTGCGAGTGGGCGGCGAGGATGACGTCCACCCCGTCCGGGACGTGGTGCGCGCGCAGCTCGGCCGAGTCGGTCCACGGGATGTCCCGGGGGTACGCCCAGGAGCGCAGCCGGTCCCAGCACATCGCGTTGGCCTCGTCGGACTGCCCCTTGCGCAGCCGGGGGGCGGCCGCCCCGACGATCTTGTGCCCTCTGTCCAGCAGGGCTTCCGCGACCTGCACCGCGAACGCCCCTTGTCCCGATAGGTAGATGTTCATCCGTACTCCTGCGCTCACTGGTCGGGTCTCGGGCCGGGTCAGGTCGTCATTCGGCCCCTTCCCGGGCCAGGCCCCCGGCGTCCGGCTCGAACCGGACCGGCAGGGTGGAGAACCCGGTCAGGAAGTTGGAGCGGATCCGCAGCGGCTCCGCGGTCTGCTCGAATCCGGTGGTGAAGTCCCGTAGCGCCGTGAGCAGTTCGGCGATCTCCACCTTGGCCAGGTAGGAGCCGACGCAGAAGTGCGGTCCGTAGCCGAAGGCCAGGTGCCGGTTGGGGGTGCGGCCGAGGTCGAACTCCCCGGGCCGGTCGAAGACCCGCTCGTCCCGGTTGCCGGAGGCGTGCCAGAGGGTGACGATCTCGCCCGGGCGCAGCCGGACCCCGTGCAGTTCGGTCTCCCGGACGACGCTGCGCCCGAAGTGCAGGGTGGGGGAGGCCCAGCGCAGCACCTCGTCCACCGCGGTGTCCACGGCGACCTCGCCCCGCTTGAGCCGGCCCCACTCGCCGGGCCGGGCCGCCAGGGTGCGGACGCAGTCGATCATCGTCAGCCGGCTGGTCTCGTCGCCGCCGATGATCAGGCTGTAGCAGTTGAGCACCACGTCCTCGTCGGTCAGCGGCACGCCGTCCACGGAACTGGCGATCAGCATGCTGATCACGTCGTCCCCCGGGGCCTCGCGGCGCTCGTCGACCAGGTCGGCGAAGTACATCAGGATCTCGTTGCGGGCCATCTCGGAGTCGACCTCGTCGACGTCCTCGTCGTCCGCGGACAGCGCCGCCCTGGTCAGGCTGAGCAGGTAGTCCTGGTCCTGCTCGGGCACGCCCAGCAGGTTGGCGACGGTGGTCATCGGGATCCGGGCGGCGATCCGCTCCGCGAAGTCGCAGCCGCCGGACTCGACGGCCTCGCGGATCCACCGCCGGGTGTTCACCCGGACGGTCGCCGCGACCTGGTCCAACACCCGGGGCGAGAGCACCCGTTGGAGGATCTTGCGCAATTCGTGGTGGCGGTGCCCGTCGGTGACGGCCAGCATCCGGCCGGCCCCGGCGTCGCCGCCCTCCAGCAGGGTGACCAGGACGTTGCCGCGCTCGGAGGTGAAGTGCGCGTCGTCCCGGTAGACGGCCAGGATGGACTCGTGCCGGGAGACCACCCAGAAGCCGCGGCGGCCGTCCGCCGGCGGGTTCCAGTGGACCGGGGCGGTGTCCCGCAGGGTGCGCCAGTGGCCGTCCAGGTCGTGGCCGGCGAAGGTGGCCGGGTCGCCCAGGTCCACGGCGGCCGGCGCCGGGGCCGGCGGGTGCACGGTCACCAGTCCGTCCGCCAGAACCGGCGCGGCTGGAACGGGTAGGTGGGCAGCGGCACCCGGTGGCTGGCCTCGCCGCGGTGCAGGGCGTCGAAGTCCACCTGCTGCCCGCTCACCCAGGCGTCGGCCAGCGCGGCCAGCGCGTCGGCGTCGCGGCCGGCCGGGACGATCCCCTGGTCGGTGCGGGTGAAGGCGCCGGCGTCGCCGCGCGGCGCGGCGGCGGTGCTGACGGCCGGTACGCCGCCCTCCCCGGCCAGCGCCGCGATCAGCTCGGCGCGGCTGCGCACCACGGCCGCCCAGCGGCGGGGCAGCACCTTGCGGCCGAGGTTGAGGCTGAAGCAGACGTCGTCCAGCCGCAGGTCCGGGTCGGCCTCCAGCCGCTCCCGGAGCCGGGCGCGCTGCCGGTCCAGGGCCTCGTCGTCCAGCGCGGACAGGGTGGCCAGCCGCGGCCGGCCCGTCTCCTCGGCGGCCCGCCCGGCCGGGGCCGGCGGCTCCTCCAGCAGCAGGTGGGCGTTGTACCCGCCGCCGCCGATCGAGGTGATGCCGGCCCGGCGGATGCCGGACTCCGGCTCCCAGTCGGCCCCTTCGAGCTGCGGCACGAACGGGGTGGCGGGGAAGTCGAGGTCCGGGTTGACCTCGGTGAGGTTGACGGTCGCCGGGAGCTTGCGGTGGTACAGCGCCAGCGCGGCCTTGACCGCCCCGAACCCGCCGGAGACCACGCCGCCGTGGCCGACGTTGCCCTTGACACCGCCGATCGAGGTGGTCGCGGTCTGCTTGCCGAAGGCCATGCTGGCGGCGTGCACCTCCAGTTCGTCGGTCATCGGCAGGCCCAGGCCGTTGGCCTCGTACAGGCCGACGGTGTCGGGGGCGACCCCGCCGACCTCCATGGCGGCGGCGATGCAGGCGCTCAGCCGCTCGGGCTGGGCCAGGCCGTAGGCCATCGCGCTGACCCCGTTGTTGTTCACGGCCGAGCCCTTGACCACGGCGTAGACGTGGTCGCGGTCGGCGACGGCGTGGCTCAGCGGCTTGAGCAGCACGGTGACCACGCCGCTGGACAGCGCGGTGCCGGTGCCGTGGGCGTCGAACGGGCGGCAGTGGCCGTCCTTGGACAGCACCCGGTTCTCCTCCCACAGGTGGCCGCGCGGGTGCGGCAGCCGGACCATCGCGCCGCCCGCGACCGCCAGGTCGGTCTGGCCCAGCAGCAGGGACTGACAGGCCAGGTGCACCGCGTAGTGGAAGCCCGCGCAGACCGCGGCCAGGGTGACGGCCTCGCCGGTGAGCCCCAGGTAGTACAGCGCGTTGGAGGTCATGGTGTCCGGCGACCAGGCCAGGCTGGCCTCGATCGCCTCGGGCCCGACCGACACCCGGTCCGGCGGCGAGCTGTAGAGCGCGGCGGTCTGCGGGTTGTTGGCGCCGTACATCCCGACCTCGGCCTTGAGCCGGTCCGGGTCGTAGCCGCCGTCCTCCAGCGACTCCCAGGCGCTCTCCAGGAACAGCCGGTTCTCCGGGGTCATCGCGGCGGCCATCCGGTCGCTGATGCCGAACACCGAGGGGTCGAACCGGTCGTAGCCGTCGAGCACCCCGCAGGCCCGGACGTAGAACGGGCTGTGGATCAGGGTCTCGTCGACGTGGATGTCGTCCTTGGCCAGGAAGCTGATGGACTCCCGGCCGTGCACCAGGTTGTCCCAGAACTCCTCCTTGGTCCGGGCGCCGGGGGCGCGCAGCGACATGCCGATGACGGCCACGTCGCCCGGGTCGTACTCCTGCTCGGGGTTGTCGGTCATGTGAGGGCTCCTGCTTCGGGTCGTGGAGGGAGGTCAGCGGTCGTCGGCGCCGCGGCCGCGCAGCACGGCGCGCCGGGCGCCGGCCCGCCGTCGGGCGGACTGGACCACCTCGGGCGCGGCGCCGCTGTCGTCGTCGAGCCACCGGGCGAGCGAGGCGATGTCGCGGAAGCTGAACAGGTCGGGCACCCGGACCCGCCGGTCGAAGCGCCGGGTCATCAGCCGGGCCAGCCGGATCAGCAGCAGCGAGTCGCCGCCGAGGTCGTAGAAGGCGGACTGGACGTCGAGCTCAGACGGTTCCAGGCCGAGCAGTTGGCCCCAGATCTCGGCCAGGGCGATCTCGGTCGGGGTGCCGGGGGCGGTGCGCGGCCCGCCGGGGCCGGCCGCCGGGGGCTCGGGCAGCGCGGCGCGGTCGAGCTTGCCGCCCGGGCCGAGCGGGAGGGCGGGCAGCACGACCAGGGTGGCGGGCACCAGGTGGTCGGGCAGTTCGGCGGCGAGCCGGGCGGTGACGGCGTGCTGCAGCGCGGCGTCCACCGTGGGTTCGTCGGGGGCGGTGCCGTGGGCGGGGACGACGTAGCCGACCAGCCGGTTGCCCCGGACGGCGGCGGCGGCCTCGCGGACCTCGGGGCAGCCGGTCAGCCGGGCCTCGACCTCCTCCAGCTCGATCCGGTAGCCGCGCAGCTTGACCTGGTGGTCGGTGCGGCCGAGGAAGCGCAGCTCGCCGCCCTCGGTCACCTCGACCAGGTCGCCGGTGCGGTACATCCGCTCGCCGTCCCGGAACGGGTCCGGCACGAAGCGCTCGGCGGTGGTGCCCGGCCGGGCGACGTAGCCGTGGGCGAGGCCGGCGCCGCCGAGGTGGAGCTCGCCGGTCGGCGCCGGCCGCAGCCGCTCGTCGAGCACGTAGACCCGGGCGCCCTCGGTCGGCGGGCCGATGGTCGGCTCCTCGGCGGAGTCCTCGGGGACCGGTCCGAAGGTGCAGAACACGGTGCCCTCGGTGGGGCCGTAGGCGTTGAACACCCGGGTCGCGCCGGTCTCCCGGTACGTCCGGTCGACCAGCTTGCGGCGCAGCGCCTCGCCGCCGAACACCACGGTCCGCACGGTGGGCGGCAGCGCCCCGGCGTCCAGCAGGCTGTTCATCACGGACGGGACCACGTTGAGATGGGTGATCCGGTCCGCGTACCGGCTCTCCGGCAGGTGCACGGCGCTCTCCACCAGCACGACGGCGCCGCCGCGGCACAGCGCGTTGAAGATCTCCATCACCGACATGTCGAAGCAGACCGAGCTGGCCGCCGACACCCCGCTCAGGTCGCAGCCCTCCAGGACGCGGTCCATCGCGGCGAGCATCGCCACGCAGCCGGAGTGCCGCACCGCCACGCCCTTGGGCCGGCCGGTGGTGCCCGAGGTGTAGATGACGTACGCGGTGTCCCCGGGTACCACGGCGGCGGGTGCGGCGCCGGGTTCGGTGGCCACGGTGTCGCCCGCGCCGAGGACCAGCACGGTCGGGCCGGGCGGGCAGCCGGTCCGGGAGGCCGGGGTGGTGAGCAGCAGCCGGGTGCCGCTGTCCCGGACCATGAACGCCAGCCGGTCGGCGGGGTAGCCGGGGTCCAGCGGCAGGTAGCAGGAGCCGCTGCGCAGGGCGGCCAGGATGCCGACCAGCAGCTCGGGGGTGCGCTCGACGCAGATCCCGACCGGGACGCCGGGACCGGCGCCGGCGGCGGTCAGCCGTTCGGCCAACTCCCGTGAGCGCCGGTCGAGTTCGCCGTAGCTCAGGACGCCGGCCTCGGAGTAGACGGCGGTCGCGTCGGGGTTCTTGGCGGCCAGCTCGACGAACGCGGAGTGCAGGGTGTCGGTCACCGGTCCGTCCCCTCGGGCAGGCCGGCCGGCGCGACGGCGCCGAGCGGCAGGTCGGGGCGGGCGATCGAGGCGAAGAGCACGCTGCGGTACAGCGCGAGCAGGGCGGTCACGGTGTGCCTTTCCAGGTAGCTCGGTTTGAACTGGACGTGGCCGGCCACCTCGCCGTCGATGTCGGCCATCGAGATCTCCAGGTCGAACTTGGCGAGGTGGCGGCGGACCTGGACCGGTTCGAGGGGCAGGCCGCCGTCGGGGGCGATGGTGGAGCCGACGCCGTGGAAGAGCTTGACGGAGCGCGGGAAGGCGTCCGAGGACAGCCAGTTCACCACCACGTCGAACCACGGGGAGCGGCCCTCGGCGCGCGGCGGCTTCAGCTGGGCGGCCAGCAGGTCCAGGGGGTAGTTCATGTGCTCCAGCAGCCCGAGCGAGAACGCGTGGACCTCCCGGAGCAGCTCGCGGAAGCTGCGGTCGGCGGCCGGTTCGGCCCGGACCAGCACGGTGTTGAGGTAGTAGCCGATCGCGGACTCCCAACCGGGTTCGGCGCGTTGGGCGATCGCGGTGGCCAGCAGGGCGTCCTCGGTGCCGACCGCCCGGTTGAGGGTGGCGAAGAACCCGGCCAGTACGACGGTGCTGATCGACACGCCCTCGCGCACCGCGAACTCCCGCAGCAGCCGGGTCTCCTCGGCATTCCAGCGGAAGGCGAGGTCGCGGCCCTCGTAGGTGACGCCCGGCGGCCGCTCCTTGGCGGACAGGTCGAGGTGGGCGGGCGGGTCGGCCAGCTTCGCCGACCACCAGTCCAGCGCCGCCGCGGCGGCCGGCCCGGCCAGCCACTGGCGCTCCCACTCGACGAACTCGGTGTACGGGGCGACCGGCGCGCCGGCGGTGGGGTCGCCGCCCTGGTAGAAGTCCTGGAGTTCGCGGATCATCACGTCGGCGGAGGCCGCGTCGGAGGCGATGTGGTGGACCAGCACCAGCAGGTGGTGGTCGGCCGGGCCGCGGCTCAGCAGGACGACCCGCACCAGCGGCCCGTGGTCCAGGTCGAGCGGCCGGTGCCCGTGCCGGGCCAGTTCCTCGCGGGCCCGCTCGTCGTCCAGCCCGGCGCCGTCCACCACCAGGAACTCGTACACCGGCTCGTCCAGGACGACCTGGTACGGCCGGCCGCCCGCCTCCACGAACAGGGTGCGCAGCGCCGGGTGCCGGGCCAGCACGGCCTGGAGGGCGCGCTCCAGCGCCTTCTCGTCGACGGCGGTCCGGATCCGGGCGGCCACCATGAAGTTGTACGGCACGGCGTCCGGCGAGACCATCTGCATGAACCAGAGCGAGGCCTGGCCGTGCGAGGCCGGGGCCAGCTCCAACCCGAGGCCGCCGGCGCGGAGTTGGTCCAGGGCGGGGTCGTCGGTGGCGGCCAGCAGGCCGCGGGCGTCCAGTTCGTCGAGCAGCTCCTCGGCGTCCAGCTCGGACAGTTCGTCGAGGAGGGACGGCCGCGGATCCGGCTCCGGATCCGGCGTGGGTACGGCTGCGATGACGGGCGAGGGTACGGCCGGTGCGCCGCCGGTCAGTTCGACGAAGTGATCGACCACCGCGGCGATCGGCCGCCCGTCCAGGAACACCACCGGCGAGACCCGGTGCCCGAACAGCGCCTGCATCCGGTTGACCAGCCGGATCCCGACCATCGAGTCCAGGCCGAAGTCGCGCGGACAGGCGTTGGTGTCGAAGCCGTCGGCCGGTACGCCCAGCGCGTCGGCCAGCTCGGCGAGGACGATCTCGGCCACCGGCCGGTCCGCCGCGACCGGCGGCCGCTCCACCGGCTGCTCCACCGGGTGCGCCTCGGGCCGCGCCACCGCGGCGGCGGGCTGCCCGGCCGGGGCCGGCCGGGGCTCGGTGTCGATCCAGTGCCGCTCCTTCTGCCACTGCACCAGCGGCGTCTCCACCAGCTCGACGTCGTCGCCGAACAGCGGGTCGAAGGTCAGCGGCAGCCCCCGGACGTACAGCGAGGCGGCGGCGCCCAGCAGGCAGCGCAGGTCGCTCTCCTCCCGCCGCAGCGAGTTGACGGCGTGCACCTGGGCGCCCCGGCTCAGGGCGGTCTCCTCGACCGCGCCGCGCAGCGTCTCGTGCGGGCCGATCTCGATGAAGGTGGTGACGCCCCGGTCGACCAGCGCGCCGATGGTCTCGGCGAAGCGGACCCGGTTGCGCAGGTTGTGCACCCAGTACTCGACGTCGGTGGCCGGGTTGACGGTGTCGGCCAGGGCGGTGGAGTGGAAGTCGATGCCGGGGGAGAGCGGGGTGATCCCCTCGATGCCCTCGCGCAGCGGCTGGAGCAGCGGGTCCATGCCGGGGCTGTGCACCGGGCGTTCGACCCGGATCAGGCGGACGGAGACGCCGTCCCGTTCGAGTTCGGCCCGCAGCGCGGCGACGGCCTCGGGCGAGCCGGAGACGGCCGCGCTGGTGGGGCTGTTGACCACGGCGACGGCCGCGTGCGCGGCGTACGGCGCGAGCCGGGGGAGCAGTTCGGCCTCCGGCAGGTCGACGGCGATCATCGCGCCCGCGGCGGCCTTGTGTTCGAGCAGGTGCGAGCGGGTGACCACGACCCGGGCGGCGTCGGCCAGCGACAGGGCGCCGGCCACGTGGGCGGCGGCGACCTCGCCGAGGCTGTGTCCGACCACGGCGGTCGGCTCGATGCCGAGCTCCAGCCAGACCCGGGCCAGCGAGACCTGGAGGGCGAACAGCACCGGCTGCTGGACGTCCATCTCGTGGTACCCGGCCTCCTCGGCGGGGGCCGCCAGCCGGTCGAGCACCGAGCAGCCGCCGGCCGCGCGCACGGCGGCGTCGCAGGCGTGCATCGACTCCCGGAACCCGGCGTGCGAGCGCAGCAGTTCGCGCCCCATGCCGACCCACTGGGTGCCGCCGCCGGAGAACACCAGCGCCACCCGGCCGTCGACGCCGCCGGAGACCGTGCCGGTGAGGACCTCGGGGTGCGGGCGGCCGGCGGCGACCCGGGCCAGCCCGTCCAGGACGTCCTGCCGGTTGCGGGCGAACAGCGCGACCCGGTGGTTGTGGTGGGTGCGCCGGGCGCCCAGGGTGTAGGCGAGGTCGGCGACCCGCAGACCGGGGTCGCGTTCGACGTGGTTGGACAGCTCGCGGCAGGTGTCGGCCAGCGCGCCCGCCGTCCGGGCGGAGACCGGGACGAGGTACGGCGGCCCGTCCGGGGCGGCGTCGGCGTGCACCGGGGTGGTGTGCCGCCCCCGGTCGCCGGCCAGGAACGGGTGCGCCGGGGCGGGCAGTCCGGCGGCGTACAGCGCGCCGAGCGAGCCCAACAGGGTGGCGGCCTCGTCGGCGCCGCGCCGCAGCGAGGGCAGGGTGGTCGCCGGGAGCAGCTCGGACACCGACTTGAGCAGCAGCGGGTGGGGGCTGAGTTCGACCACCGCGTCGACGTCGTGGGCGCGCAGCCCGGTCAGGGCGTCGACCATCCGGATCTCCCGGCGCAGGTTCTCCGCCCAGTAGTCCGGCCCGAGTTCGGCGCCGTCGACGGCCTCGCCGGTGACCGAGGAGATCATCGGGATGCGGGCGGTCCGGGGCCGGATGCCGTCGAGTTCGAGCTTCAGCGGGGCGAGCACGTGGTCGACCAGCGGGGAGTGCGGGGCGTGGCCCATCCGGACCCGGTGGTTGGTGACGTCGGCCTCGGTCAGCCGCCGGACCAGCTCGTCGATCTCCTGCGGGGTGCCGGTGACCAGGGTGGAGCCGAGGCCGTTGCGGCCGGAGAGGGTGAGGCCGCCGGTCAGGTACGGCCGGACCTCCTCGGCGGGGGTCATCACCACGATGCCCTCGCCGCGGCCGACCGCCAGCAGCTGGAGCAGCCGGCCGTGCTGGGCGGCCAGCCGGGAGGCGTCCGCGAAGTCCAGCGCGCCGGCCACGTGGGCGGCGGCGAACTCGCCGACGCTCTGCCCGACCACGACGTCCGGTTCGACGCCGAGCGAGCGCCAGGCGTCGGCCAGCGCGACCTGGAGCGAGAACAGCAGCGGCTGGAAGACGTCCATGTCGTCCAGTCGGCCGTCCGGCGCCAGCAGCTGGTCGATCAGGGAGAAGCCCAGCAGCTCCCGCATCCGCCGGTCGGAGCGCAGCATCGAGCGGCGGAACACCGGCAGGCCGGCCAGCAGTTGGCGGCCCATGCCGACCCACTGGGAGCCGTTGCCGGAGAACAGGAAGGCCACCCGCGGCCGGCGCCCGTCGGTCTCGCCGACGCTCAGCCCCGGGGCCGCCTCGCCGCTGCCGAAGGCGTCCAGCTGGGGGCGGAGTTCGGCCATGTCGTGGGCGGCGGCCGCCAGCCGGAAGGCGCCCTCGCCGGGGGTGCGGGCGCACAGCGCGCGCAGGTCGCTCTCGTCCCGCAGCGCCCGGGCCCGCTCGGCCAGCGCCTCCCGGGAGTCCGCGGCCAGCAGCAGCAACGAGGCCTCCGGGCGCGGGAGTTCCTCGACCGCGAGGTGGCAGATCGCGCCGCCGAAGCCGAAGGAGCTGACCCCGCCCCGGCGGGCGTCGGAGCGCCGCGGCCAGGGGGTCAGCCGGTCCTGGACGGTCATCCGGTACTCGTCGAACATGATCTGCGGGTTGGGCGCGCTGTAGTGCAGGCTCGGCGGCAGGACGCCGTTGCGCAGCGACAGGGCGAGCTTGACCAGGCCGACGATCCCGGCGGCCGCCTCCAGGTGCCCGACGTTGGACTTGACCGAGCCGAGCCGCAGCGGTTCGGTCCGGTCGCCGCCCAGGACGGCGCCGATCGCGTTGGCCTCGATCGGGTCGCCGAGCGGGGTCGCGGAGCCGTGGCACTCGATGTAGTCCACCAGGTGCGGCGCGATGCCGGCCCGCCGGTACGCGGTGCGCAGCATCTTCTCCTGCGCCTGGGGGTTGGGCGCGGTCATGCCGTTGCTCAGGCCGTCGTTGTTCGAGGAGCTGCCCTTGATCAGGCAGTACACCGGCAGGTCGCGTTCCAGGGCGACGCTCAGCGGGGCGAGCACCACGACGCCGGCGCCCTCGCCGCGGACGTAGCCGTTCGCGCGGGCGTCGAAGGACTTGCAGCGGCCGTCCGGGGCGAGCGCGCCCATCCGGTCCATCGCGGTGTAGTAGTCGGGGACGAAGCTCAGGTTCACCCCGCCGGCCAGCACCAGGTCGCTCTCGCCGAGCCAGATCGACTGGCAGCCCACGTGCACCGAGACCAGCGAGCCGGCGCAGGCGGCGTCGATGGCCATGCTCGGGCCCTGGAGGCCGAGGAGGTAGGAGACCCGGTTGGCGATGATGCCGTCGTGCATCCCGGTCGCGGTGTGCGGGGTGATCTGGCTGTCCGGGCCGCGGTAGTGGGCGAGGGCGGCGTAGTCGCCCCAACAGGAGGCCATGAACACGCCGGTGTCGCTGCCGAGCAGGGTGGACGGGGCGATGCCCGCGTCCTCCAGGGCCTCCCAGGACAGCTCCAGGATCAGCCGCTGCTGCGGGTCCATCTGGACGGCCTCGCGGGGCGAGATGCCGAAGAACAGCGGGTCGAAGCGGTCGATGCCGTCGATGAACCCGCCCCAGCGGACCGCGTCGTTCATCAGCGCCCGGCGGTCGGCGGGCACCGGGCCGACGGCGTCGCGGCCCTCGGTGAGCAGCCGCCAGAACGCGGACGGGTCCGGCCCGCCGGGGAAGCGGCAGCCGATGCCGACGACGGCGACCGGTTCCCGGGAGGGCGTGCGGCGTTCGGCGACCGGGTCGGGCTCGGCGGTGGGCGGGCCCTCGACGAGCGCCCGGGCCAGATCCGCCACGGTCGGGTACTGCCAGATCCAGGTGGCCGGGACCGGTCGGCCGGTGAACTCGGCCAGCGCGGCCGCCAGGGCCACCGACTTGGCGGAGTCCAGTCCGTACCGGTGCAGCGGGGCCCGGCGGTCCAGGGCGGCCGGGGCCACGGCCAACAGTTCGGCCGCGCGGGAATGGAGGAAGTCCGTGACGGCGGACAGGTCTAGCGCTGCGCGTTCTTGGGGCATGGCGACTCCCTCGGCAGGCCGGGTGGAATGGGGCGGTCGGGGGTGGCGGCGGGCATGGGCGAAGCCGTTATTCGTTGAGGGTCGAATGAAAGTGCGCCTCGGGCCGGCGGCGGCTCGGCGGCGGCCCGGCGGCAGGATTCCGTGGCGCTGATCTCTTCATCCGCCCTGGACAGGGCAGGGCGGGAACGCACGGTCGCGGAAAGCGCGTGCAAGGAGTATGCGGGTTTAAAGGGGGCCGGATTGTCCGGGGCTTTCCTGACGGCGCACATCAGAGTGCCACCGTGTGATTGGTGAGACAAGCGCCTCTTGAGGGCCGGTTGGGGCAGCGGCGTGATAGTGGCGTGATCTGATCTCGAACCTGTCCGATTCGGTCTCTTCAGGCGCGAAAAATGCCCAGAATCTTTCGGAATCTTTCGGATCACTCGACCGAAACCAGGCAGTCACGGCCGGAGCGGGCCACCGGGCGAGCCGCCCGGACCCACCCCGCCCGACCGCCCGCCGGCCCCGTCACCCCAGGTCAACGGCGTCCCGCCCGGGCCGGAGCGGACACCCGGAGGGGGAACGGAGGATAGCGGTCGGCGGGTTCACCCGTACCGCTCCGAATCAGCCGCCCGCGAACCGCCGACCCCGCCCCCGGCCCGGCAGCGGGCCGCCGCCACCGCTCAACAGGGGTGGAGCCAGAGACAGTTCGAGCCCGGGCGGGGTGGACAGCAGTTGAGTGACCACTGCAATCTGATCGGCATGGCAGTTGAGACTATTGATGCGACCGCGGCCCCGGCCGACGGCTTAGGTCCTGTCCGCCCGCTCCCCGCACCTCGCGCCGCGCGCACCGGCCCCGACGTCCAGGGCGGCACGGCATGACCGACACCACCGTGGGGGCGCTGCGCCGACCGGGGCTGGCGCTCGGCGTGCTGGCCGGGGCACTCGCCCTGGACGTCAGCGGACTCGGAGTGCTCAACGCCGCCCTGCCGTCCGTCGGGGACCGCTTCGACCTGGGCGACACCACCCTCCAGTGGGTGATGACCGCCTACGCCGTCACCTTCGCCGGCTTCCTGCTGATCGGCGGCCGACTCGCCGATGTGCTCGGCCGGCGGCGGGTGTTCGAGGCCGGCATCGCCCTGTTCACCCTCTCCGCGCTGGTCGGCGCGGTGGCCCCGAGCATCGGGGTGCTGCTGGGAGCGCGCGCCGTCCAGGGGATCGGCGCCGCGCTGTCCGGGCCGGCCGCGCTGGCGCTGCTCACCGAGACCTTCCCGGCCGGTCCGGCCCGCAACCGGGCCTTCGGCGTCTACGCGGCCGTCGGCGCCGCCAGCTTCAGCGGCGGGGTGCTGCTGGGCGGCGTGCTCACCCAGTTCCTCGGCTGGCGTTCGGTGTTGTGGTTCTCCGTCCTGCTCGGTGTCGCGGTGCTCGCGGTGACCCGGATCGGCCTGCCCGACGGCGCCGGGCACAGCGGCCGGCTCGACCTGCCCGGCGCGGTGACCGGCACCCTCGGCCTCACCCTGCTGGTGGTCGGGGCGAGCAGCGGGGGTGCGGCCCGGTGGGCCGGACTCGCCGCCGCGGTCGTCCTGCTGGTCGCCTTCGTCCTGCGCGAACGCGCCACCGCCGACCCGGTGCTCCCGCTCGGCCTGTTCCGGCTCGCCCCGGTGCGGGCCGCCAGCCTGGCGGCCTTCCTCCAGTACATGGCCTCGGTCGGGATGCTGTTCTTCGCGCCGCTGTACCTCCAGGGGATGCTGGGCTACTCGCCGTTCGAGTCCGGCATCGCGCTGGTGCCGATGTCCGCCGCGGTCTTCCTGACCGCCAACTTCGCCACCGGCAAGCTGCTGGCCCGGTACACCCCGCACACCCTGATGGCCGTCGGCCTGGTCCTGATCGGCGTCGGCACCGGCCTGTGGCTGGGCACCCCGCACGACGGGAACTACCTGCTGCAGGTGGCCCCCGGCCTGGTGCTCAGCGGCATCGGCCAGGGGCTGAACTTCCCCTCGATGACCTCCGCCGCCCTGGCCGGCGTCCAGCCCGAGCAGCACGGCGTGGCCGGCGCGGTCAACGTGGTGACCCAGCAGATCGGCGCCAGCGTGGGCGTCGCGGTGATGGTCCTGGTCGCGGCCGGCCGCAGCGACCAGCTGGCCGGCTACCACCTCGCCTATGTGGTCGCCGCCGTCGCCTGCGTCCTCGGCGCGGCCGTCATCGCCCTCCGCCGCCGGGCCTGACCGGCCCGGCGGCGGTGCGCGCTGCTCAGTACGGGCTCGGGCGGTTCTCCCGGGCCCAGCGCTGCTCGGCCTCGCTCTGCGGCGGGGGCGGGGTCAGGCCGTCGATCATCCAGAGGTCCTGCGGGGTCTCGTCGATGTGGAACTCGCAGTACAGGCCGCGCTCCACGGTGTGCGGTGCGAGCAGTTCGGCGAGCCGCTCCCGGGTGCGCCGGCGCAGCTCCGGGTCCTCGGTGTGCCGGGCGATGTGCTCGACGACGATGCGCACGGCGTCCGGGGCGGGATCGCCGCCGATCAGGAAGGAGTCGGCGGCGACCTCGTGGAAGAGCACCACGACGTAGAACCGGGGGAGTCCGAACCGGGTGTAGAACCCGGTGACGTCGTCGGCGAGTTGCTTCTTCTGCGGCGGGGTGTACGTGCCGGGCGGGTGGTAGACGTGCCAGAGCGGCATGGCTCTCCTCGGGGGCTGACGGGGCTGACGGGCGGGCGGGTCTCAGCGGCGGAGGGCGACGGCGAGGCCCTCGACCGGTCCGGACAGTGCGGCCTTGACCGCGCGGGTGGCGTCGTCGACGAGCACCTCGGTGTCCCCGCGCTCGACGCCGTCCAGGACGGCCCGGGCGACGTCGGCGACCGCGAGCTTCGCGACCGGGACGGCCGCGACCATCTCGGTGTCCGCGAAGCCGAGGTGGACGCCGACCACCTGGGTGCCCTGGGCGGCGAGTTCGATCCGCAGGGAGTTCGTCAGCGACCACAGGGCCGCCTTGGACGCGCCGTACGCGCCGGCGCCGGAACCCCAGGACAGCAGCGAGTGGATGTCGATCAGCGCGCCCCCGCCGCGGGCGGCGAGCACCGGCGCGAACGCCCGGGCGATCCGCAGCGGGCCGAGCACATTGGTCTCGAACGTGTCCCGGACGAGTGCCAGGTCGGTGGTGAGCAGCGGCGCCGGGTGCAGCACGCCGGCGTTGTTGAAGACGAGGTCGACGTCGCGGGCGTGCCGGGCCAGGGCGGCGACGGAGGCGTCGTCGGTGACGTCCAGGGGGAGGACCTCGATCCGCCCGTCGGTGTCGGTGTCGGGGGTGCGGGCGGTGGCGTAGACCTTCCGCGCGCCGCGCCGCAGCAGTTCCTCGACGAATGCCCGGCCGATGCCGCGTCGGCCTCCGGTGACCAGCGCGACAGAGCCTTCGATCACGGTCATGTGCGTTCCCTTCGCTCCAGGATGGCGTTTAGATTACTACCATCATCTAAAGCGGATGCGGAAGTAGGATCCTCGGGAGCTTTCCGTGAGAAGGGACCGCCGACCATGCCCCGTGTGTCACGAGCCGAGGCCCAGCAGCACCGGCAGCAGGTGATCGACCACACCGCCCGGCTGATCCGGGAGAAGGGCGCCGACCAGGTCAGCGTCCCCGAGGCGATGGCCGCCGCCGGACTCACCCACGGCGGCTTCTACCGGCACTTCTCCTCGAAGGACGACCTGATCGTCCAGGCCCTCCGGGCCGCCTTCACCGAGCGCCGGGAGGCCATGGACCGGCTCGCCGACGAGGCCTCCGCCCACCGGTCCTCGGACGGGTCCGGCCCCGAAGTCCGGTCCGGCCGGGCCGAGTTCCTGACCCGCTACCTCTCCGACCTCCACCGCGACCACCCCGGCGCCGGCTGCGCCGCCGCCACCCTGGCCGCCGACGCCGCCCGGGCCGAACCGGGCGCCCCGATCCGCACGGCCTTCACGGCCGGCCTGAGCGACCTCGTCGACGGCTACCGGCGGCTCGACGCCCGGGCCGCCGGAACGGACGGCACGGGCGCAACGGACGGCACGGCCGGAACGGACGAGGGCGACCGCGGCACCGCCCTCGCCGAACTCTCCACCCTGGTCGGCGCCATCCTGCTCGCCCGCGCCAGCGAGGACCCGGAGCTCTCCCGGGAGGTCCTCGCCGCCGCCCGCCGGCACCTGGACGCCCCGGCCTGATCCGGCCGCCGGGCGTTCGGACGGCGGCGACTACCGCGCGCCGGTGCGCTCCCGCACCGCGCGCGCCACCGCGTCGGGGACCGGGTCCGGTCCCGCCGCCAGCTCCAGTACGAGCCCCGCGGCGGCGGGCGTGTCCAGCAGCGCGAGCAGCACCCGGGCGACGTCGTCGCGGGTGACCTCGCCGACGCTCCGCCCGGCGGTGAGCCGGACGAGGCCGGTGCCCGGCGCGTCGGTGAGCGCGGCCGGCCGCAGGACGGTCCAGTCCAGGTCCTGGGCCATCAGGTGCTCGTCGGCGGCGGTCTTGGCCCGGACGTACGCCGCCCAGACCTCGTCCGCGTCGGCCGGGGGAGGGCTGCCCGCGCCGCGGGTGGAGACCATCAGGTACCGCCGGATCCCCGCCCGCAGCGCCGCGTCGGCGAGCAGGGCGGCGGCCCGGTGGTCCACGGTGTGCTTGCGCGCCGCACCGCTGCCCGGCCCGGCCCCGGCGGCGAACACCACGGCGTCCGCCCCGGCCACGGCCGCGACGACCTCCTCGACGGAGGCGCTCTCCAGGCCGCAGACCACCGGCCGCACGCCGTCGGCGAGCAGGTCGTCGCGGTGGGCGGGATTGCGGACGATGCCGACGGGCTCGTCACCCCGGGCGGCCAGCAGCCGGCCCAGCCGCCGGGCGATCTGGCCGTGGCCGCCGGCGATCGCGATCTTCATGCAACTCCCCTTCCGGAACGGACGATCGGCGGTCCGACGCGGACCGCGGACACTCGGTGGACGTTCGTCGGCCGCCGTTTCAGAGGGTGATCCGGACCTTGAGCGCCGTACGCTCGTCCATCGCCCGGTAGCCGTCCGGCACGCCGTCCAGGTCCACGGTACGGTCGAAGACCAGGCCCGGCTCGATGGCGCCGGAGAGCACGTCGGCCAGCAGCTCCGGGATGTAGGCGCGGGCCGGGGCGACGCCGCCGACCAGGGCCACGTTCCGGTCGAACATCCGGCCGATCTCCACGCCCGCGGAGCCGCCGTGCGGCACGCCGACGTAGCCGACCGCGCCGCCGTCCCGGGTGATCGAGATCGCCGTCCGCATCGACTCCTCGGTGCCGACCGCCTCCAGCACGGCGTGTGCGCCCAGCCCGCCGGTCAGCTCCCGGACGGCCTCGACCGCGGCCTCGCCGCGCTCCGCGACCACGTCCGTCGCTCCGAAGTCGCGGGCGATCGCGGTGCGCCGCTCGTGCCGGCCGAGGGCGATGATCCGCCCGGCGCCGAGCCGGTGCGCGGCGAGCACGCCGCACAGGCCCACTGCGCCGTCGCCGACCACCGCGACCGTCGCACCGGGCCGGACCCGGGCGGAGACCGCCGCGTGGTGCCCGGTGCTCATCACGTCGGACAGCGCGAGCAGGCTCGGCAGCAGCTTCTCCTCGCCGGCCGTCTCCTTGGGCAGCTTCACCAGCGTGGCGTCGGCGAACGGCACCCGGACCGCCTCGCCCTGGCCGCCGTCGGAGCCGACCTGGCCCCAGATGCCGCCCTCGGGGCAGGAGGTGTGGAGGCCCTCGCGGCAGAACTCGCAGCTGCCGTCCGACCAGACGAACGGGGCGACGACGAAGTCACCCGGGGCGAACCCGGACACCCCGGAGCCGACCTCCTCGACGATGCCGAGGAACTCGTGGCCGATCCGCTGCCCGGGGACCCGGGACGCCACGCCGCGGTACGCCCACAGGTCGCTGCCGCAGATGCAGGACTCGACCACCCGCACCACCGCATCGGTCGCCCGGCTGATCACCGGGTCGGGGACCTCCTCGATCCGGATGTCGTCGGGGCCGTGGATCACGGTGGCGCGCACGGAAAGCTCCTGCACTGTTCGGGGACTCGGGTTTGCGGTGACCAGCCTCGCCGGACGGGCATTCGAGTGTCCAGCTACATCTCCTACAGCACATCCTTAAGATGGGCTAATGCTTGATGTCCGACGACTCGTCCTGCTCCGCGACCTGGCCGCGCACGGCACGGTCACCGCCGTGGCCGAACTCCACGGCGTCACCCCGTCCGCCGTCTCCCAGCAGCTCCGGCTGCTGGAGGAGGAGACCCGGGCCGAGCTGTTGGAACGCTCCGGGCGCTCGGTCTACCTCACCGCCGCCGGCCACCGGCTGGCCGAGGACACCGAGCAGGTGCTCGCCGCGCTCGAACAGGCCCGGGCCCGGCTGCGGGCCGGCAGCGGCGAACCGGCCGGCCCGCTGCACCTGGCCTGCTTCCCGAGCGCCCTCGCCTCGCTGGCCGTCCCCCTCGGCGCGGCCCTCGAAGGCACCCACCGCGGCCTCGAACTGCACATCACCGAGGCCGAACCCGAGGCCGCCGCACGGCTGTTGCTCCAGCGCCGGGTCGACGTCGCGCTGGTCTACCGCTACACCAACCTCGCCGCGCCCCGGCCCGCGGGCATCGAGACCCGGCTGCTGCAGACCGATCCGCTGGTCGCCGTCCTGCGCGACGACCACCCGGCCGCCGACCCCGCCGGCGCCCCGGTCGACCTGAGGGAGCTCGCCGACACCGGCTGGATCACCGCTCCGCCCCGGACGGCCTGCGGTGACGCCGTCCTCCAGGCCTGCCGGTCGGCCGGCTTCACCCCCCGGGTGCGGCACACCTGCACCGACTTCTCCGCCATGGTCGCCCTCGCCGCCGGCGGCGGACACACCGCCCTGATCCCCCGGCTGGCCACCCGCGGCCTGCCCCCGAACCTCACCGCGCGACCGGTCACCGACCGCGGGCTGGCCCGCACCATCGAGACCGCGGTCCGCCAGGGCACCGCTCACCAACCCGCCGTCGCCGCCTGTCTGGCGGCCGCGGCCCTGCTGCCGGAGGCGTCCGGCCCGCCGCGCTCCTGATGTTCCGCGCGTGCGGCGCCCCTGCGGTCAGCCCCGGGTGCGGTCGGCTCCGGGTGTGGTCAGCCCCGTGCGGTCAGCCCCGGACGCGGTCGAGTCCGGCTGCCGCCCGGCTGCCCGGGTCCTGCTCGTCCGCCGCGGCGGCCGGGTCGCTGCCGTCGGGCAGCAGGTAGCCGTCCGGGGTGACGCTCAGCGGTCCGCTGTCGATCAGGCCCCGCTGCATCGCGCGGCAGCCCGCCTGGAACCGGCTGCCGGCGTCCAACTCCTGCATGATCTCGGCGATGTGCTTGCGGCAGGTGCGGACGGACATGCCCAGGCAGCGCGCGATGACCTCGTCCTTCAGGCCGTCGGCCATCAGCCGGAGCACGGTGCGCTTGGCGCTGCTCATGCCCCCGGCGGGTTCCCGGGTGATGCGCTGCGGCGCGGCGAGGAACGGGTTGCTCCAGCGCCAGAGCCGCTCGAAGTCGTCGGCCAGGAAGCCGACCAGGGTGGGTTCGCGGATCACCAGGGCGAGGTTGGGGCGGGTGCGGTCGCCGACGAAGGCCACCTGGCGGTCGAAGATGATCATCCGGGTGAAGTCCTCGCCGAAGATCCGGACCTCCGCGCCCTTGCGGGTGACCTCGTGCACATAGTCCCGGGTCGGTCCGCTGAAGACCGCCGTGTGCTGGTAGATGGTGCGCATCCGCAGCCCGCGCTGGAGCATCGCCAGGGCCCGCGGGGTGGCTTCGGCCAGCATCTCCTGCTGGCGGCCGCCGCCCGGCTGGGCCGTCAGGGTCTCCTCCCGGCACTGGGCGCTGGCGGCGTCGAGGGCCGAGCGCACCGATTCGAGGTTGTCCAGGACCTCGATCGTGGTGGCCGGCAACTCCCTTGCGGCGCTGTGCTCCTCGTAGAGCGGCAGGAGTGCGGCGACTTCCTCGCGGACCCGGGCCACGTCCAATTCGCGCATGCGGATTTCGATTTCGACCGGTGCCAGCAGGGTGGCGAGGGCCGTGGACGGATGAGTCGGAACCCAGCCGTCCTGGTGCGGATGGAGCAGGCGCATGGCGAGCAGGCCGGAGAGGGTCGCCTCGGCCTCCGCAGGGTCGGCGCCGGTCAGGACGGCGACCGATTCGACGGTCAGTTCACCGAGCTCAAGCGCGTGTTTGTAGATCGCGATGCTGGTGTCGTCGAGTGAAGGCAGGAGTTCGGGAATTCCGGGCTTCGGCAATATCACCCGGCCAACTCTAGGTGATCCGGGTCGAACCGGCTATCGGTCCTCATCCGTTTCTCACCAGGGGGGATGCAGAGGGGGGACGCGCCTCAGTGTCCGTCGGGCGTGGTGTGCCGTAAAGGTTCCGGGGAATTCTTTACAGGGCGTTCATAATGGCCGGGCGAATAGCGGGAAACATCCGATTTGTCATGTCCTGGACTTTTGTTCTGGGTTATCCGCCTTCCCGAGCTCACCTTGTTGCACTGCAACTTCATGCGCATCGAAGGGTCTCCCGCAGCACCCCCTCGGACCCGCAGGCTTACTCACGTCCCAACCGGCGACCTTCGAAAGCGAGTCCAGGATGCGTTCCACCCTCTACCTCCTGCTGCGTGTCTCCGCGGCGGTCGCGTTCGCGGTCGGCACCATGACCGCCCTGATGCCCGGTGACCCGGGCTGGGGCTGACGGTCCACCGCGGACGCCGGGTCGAACCGACGGACCGCCGGGACGGGCACCGCACCTCCCGCACGATCAGCAATCAAGGCCAGAGGAGAAAGCACGAGATGACCGAGGCGACCCAAGCGCACGTGGTACCCGGACTGCCCGCGGCGGCACGACTGGCACTCGACTTCGACGTCGAGCGACTGGTCGCCGACGTCGCGGAACTGCGCCGGCAGGCCTGGAAGTTGCAGGCCACCTACGGCGCCGACGGCGTGATCGGCGAGGCGCCGATCGACTGGCGGGTCCTCCCGCTGCGCAGCCCCGGCGGCGCCCTCGACCGCACCGACCCGGGCGGCCCGGCGCTGGAGGACTTCGAGCCCACCGAGTGGCTGGCGAAGGCGCCGTACCTGGCGGAGGTGCTCGACACCATCCCCGCCGAGCTGCGCAGCGCCCGCCTGATGGCGCTCGGCCCGGGCGCCCGCTCGGCCGACCACTTCGACAACAAGTACGGCGTCGCGTGGGGCACCGCGCGGGTGCACGTCCCGATCCTGACCCACGCCGAGGCGCGGATGTACATCGCGGACGAGCTCCAGCAGTGGCAGCCGGGCACCTTCTGGTTCGGCGACTTCAGCCGGGTCCACCGGGTGGAGAACACGGGCACCGAGACCCGGGTCCACCTGGTGATCGACACCCTGCCGAGCAAGGAGCTCTTCGAGCTGTTCCCCGCCGAGGTGCGGGACCAGGTCGACGGCGCCGAGATCGTGTTCAGCCGGGGCCGGCAGCCGCTGACGGCGGAGGCCGCCGCGGCCTCCCTGGTGGCCTTCGACCTCCCCGAGTCCTTCGCCAACTGGGAGGAGACCGAGGGCGAGTTCCTCCAGCCGCAGAAGCAGCTGGCGGCCGTCATCGAGCGCGACGGCGAGCACCTGGTGCTCAGCCTGGACGGCCGGCCGGAGTTCCGCCTGGTGCACGTCGGCGACCAGGAGTTCCGCTTCGCCGGCTGGACCGAGGAGCGCACCGTCCAGGTCCTCCCCGGCGACGCGCCGCGCGTGGTCCTGCGCACCCGGGTCGGCAGCCGGGTCCAGCAGCTGGAGCTCGCCGCCCGGCGCGGCTGACCGGTCGCCCTCAGCAGAGCCGACCGGTCACCCTCTTCAGACAGGACCCCATACGCATGACACACACCTCGCCCTTCGCGGACGTCCTCGGCGGACTCGCGCCCGAGGCCTGGGACGCCCTGACCGGGAACCGCCTCTACTCCTCCCACGACTGGTTGCGGTTCTGCGCGACGGACATCGGCGGGACCACCACCACCGGCGGTCTGCACGTACCCGTGGGGGACGGGGGAACGGCGGCGGTGGCGGTCACCGCGGTCGAGCACGAGCCCAACTCCTTCTACCAGTGGCAGTCCCACCTCTCCGCGCTGGGACTGCCCGGCGCGGGGGAGGCCGGCCTGCTGCTCGGGCAGCGCCGCGGCTACCAGACCCACCTGCTCGCGTCGCCGGGTGTCGGGCGCGAGCAGGCGGCCGCCGCCGTGTTCGACGCGGTGGGCAAGCTGCGGCTGGAGCTGGCCGGTTCCGACCTGCTGCCCTCCACCCCGGCCTCGCAGCCGGTGCCCGCCTTCGGCCTCTTCCTGAGCACCGACGACGTGCTGGCGCTGCGTGCGGCCGGAGCCGCCGGCCCGCCGCTGCTGCTGGCCGCCGACGCCTGGATCCCGATCCCGGACGGCGGCTGGACCGAGTGGATGCACGGACTGCCGTCCAAGCGCCGGGTCGACATGGTCCGACGGGACGTCAAGCGCTTCGAGGACGCCGGCTACCGGATCACCCGGTCCACGCTCGGCGAGTGCTACCAGGAGGCGGCCGAGCTGCTGGTCGGCACCCAGGCCCGGTACGGGCACGCCTCGGACCCGGCGGTGCTCGCGGAGTCCTTCCGCCGCCAGGCCGCGGCGATGGGCGATGCCGCCCAGGTGGCGTTCTGCGGCGTCGAGGGGGAGCCCCCGGTGGGGTTCTGCCTCTACTACGCCTGGGGCGACACCCTGTACCTGCGCGCGGCGGGCTTCGACTACGCCCGTCTCAAGGACGCCTGCGAGTACTTCAACACCGTGTACTACGAGCCCATCCGGGCCGCCGCCGAGGCGGGCTGTCGCTGGGTCCACGCCGGCATCGAGGCCGCCGACGCCAAGGCGCTGCGCGGCGCGGAACTGCGGCCGCTGTGGCTGCTCGACCTCGCCGAGGACAGCGCCCTGGCGGGCCACGCGGAGTCCATCCGCACGCACAACGCCGCGGAGCTGCAGAAGCTCGTCGCGTCCTCCGGCGCGGTCGCCAAGGCCGTCGTCGCCGACGCCTTCGCCCCGTACTGCTGACGTACTGCCGAGGCATCCGCCGACGCATCCGCTGGCGCATCCGCTGACCACCGGACCGCCCCTCCTCACCGACCGACCGGCCGGCGCGCACCGCCCGCGCCGCCCGAAGGGACCGTCATGCCTTCCGACCTCAGACGCCGTACCGCGGCACTGGTCGTCACCCCGGACTTCGCCAAGTTCTGGCTGGGTCAGGCGCTCGCCAACCTGGCGGGCAAGAGCATCACCCTGCTCATCCCGCTGGTGGCCGTGGTCGCGCTGAACGCGGGGCCGACCGAGGTCGGTCTGATCAACTCGGCGCAGTTCCTGCCGCTGCTGATCTTCACCCTGTTCGCGGGGGCCTGGTTGAGCGGGCGGGCCCACCGGCCCACGATGATCACCGCCAACGCCGTCAACGCGGTGCTGCTGGCACTCGTGCCACTGGCGATGGCGTTCCACCGGCTGGACATCTACCTGCTGTACGTGGTGGTCTTCTCGATCGGCGCGATCACCTGCTTCGCCGACGTGTGCGCACTCGCCTACGCGCCGGTCCTGGTGGTCGGCGACCGGCTCGTGACGGCGAACAGCAGGCTGGAGACCACCTACGCGCTGGCCACCGTCGCGGCGCCCGGGCTGGGCGGCATCCTGCTCGGCACGCTCGGCGGATCGACCTCGCTGGCCCTCGGTGTTGCGGCCTACCTGCTCGCCGTGGGAGCGTTTCTGACGATCCGTCACCGCGCATTCCCGGCCGCTCCGGCGGCCGGGACGAGCCAGGGGCCGGGCATCTTCCAACTGATCGGCCAGGGGCTGAAGTTCTCCTGGCGGGTGCCGCTGCTGCGTCGGCTCACCCTCCAGGCGGCCTGGTTCAACCTGTTCGAACAGGCCGTCCTCACCCTCTACCTGGTCTACGCGGTGCGGGACCTGGACTTCTCGCCCGGCCTGCTGGGCCTGACGATGACCATCGGCGGCGCCGGCTCCGTCCTCGGTTCGCTGTTCGCCACCCGGCTGGGCACGTCCTTCGGGGCGGCCCGGACGCTGATCATCGGCATGGGACTGGCCTCGGTCGCCCCGCTCGTGATCCCGTTGGTGTCCGGTCCCAAGTCGCTCACCGCCACGGTGTGCACCGCGGCCTTCGTGCTGTACGGTCTCGGCCTCACCGTGTTCAACATCTTCAGCCTGACGGCCCGGCAGCGGACCACGCCGGACGACCTGCTGGCACCGGCCTCCGCCACCAACCGCTTCGTGGCCTTCGGCACCATCGGCATCGGCGCCGCGCTCGGCGGCTGGGCCGGCACCTGGCTCGGCCTCCGGACCGCCCTGGTGCTCGCCACCGTCGGCCTGGTCGCGGGCTGGCTGGTCTTCGCGGTCAGCCTGGTCCGGTCGGGCTCGGACGGTGAGGGCGGCCGGCACGAGGACCCCGCCGCGGTCCCGGACGAGCCCTGGCCCGTCGTCGCCGCCGCGGTCGCGGCCGCCGACGGAGCCTGACCCCGGCGCGGCCGCCGACGGAGCCTGACCCCGGCGCGGCCGACCGCCACCACCGCGAAACCGCCGCCACCAGCGGCGCCCCTCCCCGGGGCGAAACCGATCCGCCCCGGGCGGGCCGACCGTGCCCGCCTCCGGGCCCGGACGCCCCCGAGAGCCGCCCGGACCCCGCCGTACGACCCGGCGGCCCGCCCCGGGCCGGCCGAACCCCCTACCCCAGGAAGTGATGATCCACCGTGCCTTCCGTGCCCCCGTCCCAATCCGATCCGCAGAACCGGCCCGACGCCCTGCTCCTGATGGGTGACCTGGTGGTCCTGGCCCGCCAGGGCCGGCTGATCACCGAGGCCCGCCGCCGCGGCCTGGCCCCGCTCGCCGTGGTCAGCCTGGACACCGACCTGGACCGGCTCGCCGAGCTGCGCGCCGACGCCTCCCACCCGCTGTCCGGCCTCGCCGAGGTCGTCCAGGTCGCCGACGCCCAGGTGGCCACCGTGGCCCCCGCCGTGCAGCCGCTGCTGCGCCGCTACCACGTCCGCGGCGTCATCTCGGTCGGCGAGGTGTTCGTCGAGCCGGTGGGCGTCCTCGCCGACACCCTCGGACTGCCCGGCACCGGTTCCAAGGCCGCGCTGATCTGCCGCAACAAGCTGCTCCAGCGCACCGCCGCCCCCGCCTACGCACCGTCCTGGCAGACGGTCCCGGCCGACGAGCGGGCCGGCTTCACGCTCCCGGCGGAGCGGCTGCCCGCGGTGGTCAAGCCGGCCGGCCGCTTCTACAGCTCCGGCGTGCGCATGGTGCACGACCAGGAGGAGCTGACGGCGGCCCTGGCGGCGCTGGCCCCGCACGAGATCGCCCTCGTGGAGAGCCGCGTGGTCGGCCCCGAGTTCTCGGTGGAGGCCCTGGTCCAGGGCGGCGAGGTGCTCTGGTCCGGCGTCACCGGCAAGGAGAGCAACGAGTCCGGCGGGTCGTTCTTCACCGAGGTGGAGCACACCTCCCCGGCCGAGCTGGACGAGGCCTCCCGCACCGCGCTGGTCGAGGCCAACCGCGAGGTGCTGCGCAGCGTCGGGGTGCGCGACGGCATCACCCACGCCGAGTACCGGCTCACCGAGGACGGCGTGGTGCTGATGGAGGTGGCCGCCCGGCTGCCCGGCGACGCCATCACCTTCCTGTGGGAGCTGGCCACCGGCGAGGGCGTGGAGCCCGCCATGATCGACCTGGCCACCGGGGTCCCGACCAGCCACCCCCAGCCCCGCCGCCGGGCCCGCCAGCACTTCGTCGACCACCCGCACGGGCGGCTGGTGGACGTCACCGCCGAGGACGCCGAGGTCTCCTGGATCGTCCGGGACGACCGCTGGCCCGTCCTCACCCCGCTCGACCCGCAGGCGCCCGCGGCGCTGCGCGGCGTCCTGGTCGGCCGCCGCGTCGGCGACCTGCTCGACGCCCAGGTCGACTCGGGCCACCGCTCCGCCTCGCTGATCGTCGACGTCCCGCTCGACGAGTCCATCGAGGGGGCCACCAAGACCTTCACCGACCAGGTGCGCGTCATCGTCGACCCGCACCCCACCGGCTGACCGATCCCGGCAGCCGGCGACCAACCGCCCGGCACCAGCCGACGCAAGAAACCCCTGGAGAGGAAACATGTCCGCACCCGTTGCACCCGCCATCGCCTGCCTGGTCTGCGACAGCACCGTGGAGATCCAGACCGACTGGGAGGTGGGCGAGATCGTCGCCTGCGACTCCTGCGGTCAGGAGCACGAGGTCGTCGAGAAGTCCGACGCCACCGTCAAGGTCGAGCTCGCCCCCGAGGTCGAGGAGGACTGGGGCGAATGAGTTCGGAGGCAGTCGACGTCCTGCTGTCCCTCACCATGCTCCGCCCGGAGGAGCGGCAACTCCTGGACGCCCTGCGCGCCCAGGGGCTGACCGCCCGCACCGCGCTGGTGCCGGACCTGGCCGGAGTCCTCTCCGGCCGGGTCCCGGCCCCCCGGCTGGCGGTGCTCCGGAACCTCTCGCACCGGGAGGCCATCGGCGCCGCCCGGCGGCTGGAGCAGGCCGGTGTGGTGACCTTCAACACCGCCGCCGCGATCGAGATCTGCAACGACAAGGGCCTCCAGGCCCTGATGCTGGCCCGGCACGGGATCTCCCACCCGCGCTCGCTGCACGCCTTCACCCACGACCAGGTCCGCGAGGCCGTCACGGAGCTCGGCTGGCCCTCGGTGGTCAAGCCGGTGAGCGGCTCCTGGGGCCGCGGCGTGGTCCGGCTCTCCGACGTGGAGTGCCTGGAGAGCTGGGTCGGAGCGCGTGAGTCGGTCGACGCGGCCGGCAAGCTCTTCCCGGTGCTCGTCCAGGAGTACGTGGACAAGCCCGGTCACGACCTGCGGGTCGTGGTCGTCGGCCGGGAGCCGGTGGTCGCCTTCCGGCGGGTCTCGGCGGACTGGCGGACCAACACCCACCTCGGGGCCGAGGTCGAACGGACCGAGATCACCGACGAGATGGCCAAGCTCTGCCTGGCCACCGTCGACCTGCTCGGCGAGGGCTTCTACGGCGTCGACCTGATCGAGGACCGCGCCACCGGCGAGCTCGGCGTCCTGGAGATCAACGCCAACCCCGAGTTCGCCCGCTCGTCGGGCCAGCACGGTGTCGACGTGGCCGGCCGGCTCGCGTCCTACCTCGCCGCCTCGCTGCCCGGCTGACCGGGCCCGTACCCGCCCCGCTGCCCGGCTGACCGGGCCCGTACCCGCCCCACCGAAGAAGAAGGTGCAATGGAACTGTTCGACACGGCGGTCGTGCTGACCCGGGTCATGACCTCGGGGACCGTGATGAGCATCGAGAAGAGTGACCGCGAACTCCCCGGGCTGGAGCGGCTGTTGGCCAAGGCCACCGGCCGGGCCAAGGTGGTCCTGGTGAACAGCCGCACCGCGGCCGTGCACGCCGCGCTGGCCGGTCAGGGCATCGGCCACGGCGACACCGCCGACCTCCCGGGCCTCGACCCGCGGACGGCGGCGTTCGTCTCCTGGCTGGGCGTCACCGTCCGTGCGGAGGAGGGCGCCCGCCCGGCCTTCGACCAGATCTCGCTGGACCAGCAGAACGCCGACCGGCTGCGCGAACTCGCCCGGCCGGTCGGCGTCGAGCCGGCCCCCGTCCTGGTCGTGGACCTCACCGGCCTCGGCTTCGGCCCGGCCGCCGCCGTCCTGACCGACGACCCCAAGGTCTGGGCCCGGGCGGAGCGCCTGAAGATCTTCGGCGCCTACGACCTGCGCACCATGTGGACCCAGGAGGAGGCCGACGCCGACCTCGTCCCCGGCGTCCAGTTCAACTACCGTCTGAGCCCGCTGGTGGCCGCCTGCGTCCGCATGGCCGTCCAGCAGGCCTCCTCGTCGGCCCCGTCAGGAGCGTCCGCGTGATCAGCGATTTCCCCTCGGCCCCCCTGCCACTGCCCACCGCCGAAGAACTCGACGCCCAGCTGGCCGAGTTCGGCGGCGAGGCGATCATCCCCAAGGAGCTGCGCCGGACGATCTTCCCGGTCATCACCAAGGAAGACATCTTCACGATGCTGCTGTCCCAGCGCAGCAGCCCCGAGAAGGTCGTCGACACCTTCGCGGAGGCCTACCGCTCGTACGTCGGGGCCCACCGGGCCCTGCCGACCGCGAGCGGCACCTCCAGCCTGCACATGGCCCTGATCGGCGCCGGCGTCCAGCCGGGCGACGAGGTGATCGTCCCGGCCTTCACCTTCATCGCCACCGCCCAGGCCGTCGTCGCCGCCAAGGCCGTCCCGGTCTTCGTCGACATCGACCCGCTCACCTACTGCATGGACCCGCAGGCCGCCGCGGCCGCGATCACCGAGCGCACCAGGGCGCTCATGCCGGTCCACGTGCACGGCCTGCCCGCCGACGTCCCCGCCCTGCGGGCGCTGGCCGACCGGCACGGCCTGGCCCTGGTCGAGGACGCCTCGCACGCCCACTCCGCCACCCTCGGCGGCAAGGTGGCCGGCTCGCTCGGCGACACCGCCGGACAGAGCCTGATGGCCGACAAGAACTTCCCGCTCGGCGGCGAGGGCGGCATCGCCTTCTTCGCCACCGACGAGGCCCACCAGCGCGCCGTGGACTACCTGGAGCGCCACGCCATCGACTACCGGATGTCCTGGATCGCGGCCGCCTTCGGCAGCAGCCAGCTCCGCCGACTGCCCTACTACGACGCGGTCCGCGCCCGTAACTCCACGCTGCTGGCCGAGTCCCTGGCGCAGACCGGGCTGTTCCGCCCGCCGCACGTCCCCGAGGGCAGCACCCACGCCTACAACATGTACCGGATCACCCTGGTCCCGGAGGCCGTCGGCCTGGAGGACCTGCCGGTGCACGCCGTCAAGGAGGCGGTCCACCAGCTCCTGGTGGCCGAGGGCGTGCCGGCCCGCGAGTGGCAGAACACCCCGATCCCCTGCCACCTGCCGTTCCGGCAGCGCGACGGCTTCGGCGGCGGCTACCCGTTCACGCTGAACCCGCAGGCCGTCCGCGACCACCGCCCGGAGGACTTCCCGAACGTCGTCGCGATGCTGGAGAGCACCCTGGTGCTCTGCCGCGAGCTGCGCTCGCCGGTCGAGTACGAGCGGGCCCTGCGCTACGCGGACGCGTTCACCAAGGTCGCCCGGCGGCCCGACGCCATCCGCAAGCTGGCCACCGAGCGCGAGTACCCGCGCCCGCAGGAGCGGGCGGCCCGCCTTGGCTGAGCAGACCGCCCCCGCGGGGGCGCAGCAGGAGCGTCCGTTCACCGTCGCCGTGCTCGGCGGCACCGGCTACACCGGTGCGGAGCTGATCCGGCTGCTGGCCGAGCACCCGAACGCCGAACTCACCTTCCTCTCCTCGGAGCGCAGCGCCGGCCAGTCGGTGGCCTCCGTCCTGCCCTGGCTGCGCAACCACCCGGCCGCCGGCAAGCTCAAGTACCGCCCGCTGGACGAACTGACCGAGGTCGACGTCGCGTTCGGCTGCCTGCCGGGCGGCCAACTGCCCGGCAAGATGGGCCTGGTGGCCGAGCGCGCCAAGCGGGTGCTGAACCTGGCCGGCGACTTCCGGCTGCGCGACCCCGAGCAGGCCGCGGCCCACTACCCGGCCTCGGCCGCCTGGCCGGAGCCCTTCGCCTACCACGTCCCGGAGTTCGACGACGTCCCGGAGAACCGGTTCGTCAACCTGCCCGGCTGCATGGCCGTCTCCACGATCTACGCCCTGCGCCCGCTGCTCGCCGCGGGCCTGGTCGAGGACGACGTGGTGGTGGACGCCAAGACCGGCTCCAGCGGTTCGGGTCGGACCTCGAACGAGCACCCGGCCGACCGGGCGGGCAACTTCCGGGTCCACAAGCTGTTCGGCCACCGGCACGGGCCGGAGATCGCCCAGGCCCTGGCGGACTACGCGGGCGGCGCCGCACCGCGGCTGCAGTTCTCCACGTACAGCCTGGACACCCCGCGCGGCATCGTGATCACCGCCTACAGCCGGCTGCGCCCCGGCGTCACCGGGCTGGACGTCCGGCGGGCCTACGCCGCCTCGTACGCCCGCACGCCGTTCGTCCGGCTGCGGCAGTCGCCGAAGTCCCCGCAGGACTTCCCGATGCTGAAGTCGGTGGTCGGCTCCAACGTGGCCGAGGTGGCGGTCTCCGTGCGCGACGGCCGCTGCGTCACCGTGGCCGCGCTGGACAACCTGCTCAAGGGCGCCGCCGGCCAGGCCGTGCAGGTCTTCAACCGGCTGCACGGCCTGCCCGAGGCGACCGGCCTCCCGTTCACCGCGGTGGCGCCGTGACCAGGCCGCTGTACGTCCTCAAGCTCGGCAGCAGCACCCTGGAGCACCCGGAGATCTTCGACGAGGTCGCCGAGCTGTCCCGCCGCGGCGCCCGGGTCCTCCTGGTGTCCGGCGGCGCGGCCGGCATCGAGCGCCACTACCGGGCCGCCGAGCGGCCCATCCCGTGGCTCGACCTGCCCAACGGCGACCGGGTCCGGCACATGTCGCCGGACGAGGTCCCGCACGTGATCGCCGCCTACGAGCAGTACACCCTCCCGCTGGTGGAGGCCGGACTGACCGCGCGGGGCCTGCGGGTCTTCACCGGCGTCGCGGCCCGCACCGGCCTGGTGTCCGGCCGCGCCAACCGCCCGCTCAAGGTGGTCTCCGACGGCCGGACCCGGATCGTCCGCGACCACCGGGCCGGCGTGGTCACGGAGGTCGACGCCGAGCGCCTGACCACCCTGCTCGACGCCTTCGACGTGGTCTGCGTCAGCCCGCCCGTCCTCGCCGTGGACGGGGGAGCCGCGATCAACGTGGACGCCGACGTGCTGGCCGCCGAGGTGTCCAACGCCGTGGCCGCCGACCACCTGCGGCTGGTCACCGGGTCCGCCGGGCTGCTCACCGACCCGGCCGACCCCGGCTCCACGCTGCGGCACGCCCACGAGGGCGAGGCTGCGGGGTACGCCGCCGGGCGGATGCGCCAGAAGGTCCGGGCCGCGGAGCTGGCCCTGGCCGGCGCCGCCGACGTCGCGATCACCGGGCCGCACACCCTGGCCCGGCCGGACGGCTGGACCCGGTTCTGGCGCACCCGGGAACCGGCCGCCGACCTCGAACTGCTCAGCCGCGCGGTGCAGATCCCCTCGGTCTCCGAGGACGAGCGCGAGCTCGCCGCCCACCTGGTGCAGTGGTGCACCGAACGGGGCATCGACGCCCGGATCGACGAGGCCGGGAACCTGGTCGCGGTCCGCGGCGACGGCCCCCGCCGGCTGCTGCTGCTCGGCCACCTCGACACCGTGCCGTTCCACTGGCCGGCCCACTGGGACGGCGAGACCCTGCACGGCCGGGGCAGCGTCGACGCCAAGGCCTCGTTGGTCGCCTTCCTGGAGGTGCTGGCCGAGGCCGACGTCCCGGCGGACGGGCAGCTGCGGGTGGTCGGCGCCGTCGAGGAGGAGATCTCCTCCTCCAAGGGCGCCTTCCACGTCCGCGACCACTACCCGGCGGACGGCGTGGTGGTCGGTGAGCCCAGCGGCGCCGGCGCCCTCACCATCGGCTACTTCGGCCTGTTCAAGCTGCGGGTCACCGCGACGGTGAGCAGCGGGCACTCGGCCGGGTACGACGCCCTGTCGGCCCCCGACGCCCTGCTGCGCGCCCTGGAGCGGATCCGGACCGCGGTGCTGAAGGAGGCGCCGGCCGCGCTGGACGCGGTGATCGGCATCGAGAACGGCGCCGACCGGGGCGTCCAGCACGCGACCGGCGTGCTGAACTTCCGGGTGCCGCCGGAGGCCGACCTCGCCGCGCTCCGGGCCGCCGCCCGGGAACAGGCCGGCGACGGCGTGGAGGTGACCGAGCTGCGGGCCACGCCCGGTGTCAGCGGCGGCCGCACCAGCCCGCTGGCCAAGGCCTTCGGTCGGGCCTTCGCCAAGGCCGGCGTCCGTCCCAGGTTCCTGGTGAAGAAGGGCACCTCGGACATGAACACCCTGGCCACCACCTGGCAGGGCGTGCCGATGGTCGCCTACGGCGCCGGCGACGCCGCGCTGGACCACACCGACCGTGAGCACGTGACGGCCGAGGAGTACCGGGCGGCCCGCGGCGTGCTGGCGGGCGCGGTGGCCGGGTGGTTCGCGGCCCGGCCGGCCGGAACGGATCCGATCGAACAGGGGGAGCGGTCATGAGTGTCCTGCTGGACGGCGCGGCGCCGGCCGCCGGTACCGACGAGGTGCTGGACCGGCTCGCCGAACGCGCCCGCGAGGCACGCCGGTTGATCATCGACATGGCCGCCGGTCCGCGCGGCTGCCACCTCGGCGGCAGCCTCTCGGTGACGGACGTCCTGATCGCCGCCCTGCACCGGGCCGGGCAGGACGAGGGCACCCGGGTGGTGCTCAGCAAGGGGCACGCGGCCGCCGCGCTCTACGCGGCGCTGCACGTCAGCGGTGTCCTGCCGGAGAACCCGGCGCCGCTGTACGCCGACCCCGGGCACCACTTCACCGGCCACCCCAACCACGCCGTCCCCGGGGTGCTCTTCCCGACCGGCAGCCTGGGCCACGGCCTGCCCTACGCGGCGGGCTGGGCACTGGCCCGGCGGCTGTCCGGCGGGTCCGGGCTCGGGGTGGCCGTGGTCGGCGACGGCGAGCTCCAGGAGGGGCTGATCTGGGAGACCTGCCAGGTCGCGGCCGCCCAGCGGCTCGGCAACCTGGTCCTGGTGGTGGACCGCAACGGCGGCCAGAACGACGGGCTGGTCGAGGACATCTCGCCGCTGCCCGACCTGGCGGAGCGGTTCGCGGCCTTCGGCTTCGACACCCTGGAGGTGGACGGCCACGACCTGGCGCAGCTGCACGCGGTGTTCACCGCCGACCGCCCCGCGGACGGGCGCCCGCTCGCGGTGATCGCCGCGACCGTCAAGGGCAAGGGCGTCCCCGCGGTCGAGGGCAAGGCCGGGTCCCACTATGTGACCATCGATGCCGCCCGGGCGGCCAAGTGGAAGCGGTTCGTGAAATGACTGCCACTCAGGTGCTCCCCGTCCGGGCGGAGGCGCAGGCCGGGCCCGCCGACGAGCCCGCGGTGCTCTCCGGCCGGGACGCCTACCGGGCCGAACTGACCCTGCTGGCCCGGACGGACCCGCGGATCCTGTGCCTGGAGGCCGACCTCGGCGGGCGCCGCCACCCCTTCGCCGAGGAGCACCCCGACCGGTTCTTCAACCTGGGGATCGCCGAGGGCGCGATGATCGACATGGCCGCCGGCCTGGCGATGGCGGGCTTCCGGCCCTTCGTCAGCACCTTCGCGCCGTTCGCGGCCCTGCGGGCGGCGGAGAGCCTCAAGCTCGGGCTCGGCTACCTCGGCGCCGGCGTCAGCGTGGTGGCCCCGTACGCGGGCGTCTCCGGCGGCTGGTTCGGCACCACCCACCACTGCCTGGAGGACCTGGCCGTCCTGTCGAGCGTCCCGGGCGTGGTGATCGCGGCCCCCTACGGGGAGGCCGAGATGCGGGCCGTCATCCGCTCCGCCGCGGCCACCGGCCGTCCGCACTACATCCGCACCGGCCGCAACGCCAACCCGGTCGGACTGCACCCCGCCGGGCAGGAGGTGCCGACGGTCCGCTGGGACGGCCCGGCCGGCGGGACCGGTGCGGACGTCTGCCTGGTCTCGGTCGGCGAGGTCGGCACCGACCTGTCCGTCCGGGCCCGGCGGCAGCGGCCCGAACTGGCCCACGCCCACCTCTGCTACCTCGACCAGCAGCACCTGGCCGAGGCGGCCGGCGAACTGGCCCGGCAGTACTCCCGGTTCGTGGTCGTCGAGGAGCACCGCCCGGCCGGCGGCGTCGCCTCGGCGCTCGCCCTGCTGCTGCCGCAGTGCTCGGTGCGCGGCGTCAACGCGGGCCAGGACTGGCCGTCCCACGGCGGCGACCACGAGCACGTGCTCGCCGAACTGGGCCTCGACACGGCCGCCGTGCTGTCCGCGGCCGACGCCGCGGCGCGGGACTGAGCCGCGGCCCGAGGCCACGGTCCGACACCACGGCCCGACACCACGGCCCGGGACCGAGCCGCGTCCCGACGCCACCGGCCGGGGCACCCGCCGAGGAGGGCGCACCGGGATCCGCCGGCCGCCCTCCCGGCCGGCCGGCCCCGGAGCTCCTTCCCCACCCCGTTCACCCCATCTCACCGTCGGCAGCACGCCGACCAGAACGAAGGACCGATCGACCGTGACCAACCAGGGTGACTCCCCGGAACTGCGCGGACCGGCGTTGGACGCCGAGCGCACCTCCCTCCCGGTGGGCCAGCGCCTCGTGATCGACCACCAGGGCGCCGCGACCGCACCCGCCTCCGAGGTGCCCGGCGCCCGGCGCGGCGGGTCCGTCACCCTGCTCGCGGACGCCCCGCCCGAGCACATGGACCCGGCGCAGACCTACATCGGCACCACCCTCGCCGTGGCGACGGCGTTCTTCCACCGCGCCCTGACCGGCTACGTGGAGGACCCGGACAACGGTGTGCTCACCCTGGTCGGCGACCTGGCGACCGACGCGGGCCGCACCCTCGACGGCGGTCTGACCTGGACCTACACCCTGCGCGACGGCCTGGCCTTCGAGGACGGCACCCCGATCAGCTCGGCCGACGTCGCCCACGCGGTCGCCCGCTCCTTCTCCGAACTCGGCGACTACGGGCCGCAGTTCATCCAGCGCGCACTCGACCCCGAGCGCACCTACCGGGGCCCGGGCCAGGACGGCCGGCCCGCCCCCGGGGTGACCACCCCCGACGCCCGCACCATCGTCTTCCGGCTCAGCGAGCCGTACCCCGACTTCCCGTTCTTCGCGGCGACCACCACCACCACGCCGGTGCCCGCCGACCGGGCCCCCGGCGCGGAGTACGAGACGACCTGGCTGTCCACCGGCCCCTACCGGCGCAAGGAGGAGCAGCCCGGCGAGTACATCCTGCTGGAGCGCAACCCGCACTGGTCGCCCGCGAGCGACCCGATCCGCCGGCAGTACGTCGACGAGGTCCGCTGGGAGTTCGGCGTCGACCGCACCGCCCAGACCGAGCGCCTGGCCGAGCCCACCGAGGCCGACGCCACCTCGATCGCGACCACCGACGTGGCCCCGGCGGACATCCTCGCCATCCAGGTCGACCCGCGGAAGCTGGAGCGGGTGCTCGACGGCCCGACCGCCTACGCGATGTACGTCTACATCAACACCCAGCGGGTCCCCGACCCCGACGTGCGCCGGGCGCTGATCTACGCCTTCGACCGGGACTCCTACGTCGAGGCGGCCGGCGGCCCGGCCGCGGCCGAGCCCGCGACCACCATCCTGGCCCCGCTGCTGCCCGGCTACCGCCCGTACGACGCCTACCCGACCGGCCCGAACGGCGACCCGGAGAAGGCCAAGCAGCTGCTGGCCGGCAAGGAGGTGCCGAAGCTGCGGTACGCCTTCCAGGACATCGCCCCGCTGCGCAAGCTCGCGCCGGTGGTCAAGACCGGGCTGGAGCGGGCCGGCTTCGAGATCGAACTCGTCCCGGTCGACCGGGCCGCCTACTACAGCACGGTCGGCCGCCGGGACACCGATGTCGACCTGATCTGGGGCGTGTGGGGCCCGGACTTCCCGGACCCGGCCGGCGTGATGGACGTGCTCTTCCGCGGCGACCGGCTCGCCGAGACGGGCAACATGAACCTCTCCTACTTCGACGACCCGGAGATCAGCCGGCGCCTCGCCGCACTGGGCAAGGAGACCGACCGGTCCGCCGCGGCCCAGGGCTACGCCGAGCTGGACCGAGAGATCATGACCGAGCACGCGCCGCTGATCCCGGTCTTCTACAAGCGCCAGTTCTCCCTGGTCGGCCCGCAGGTCGGCGGCCTGTTCATCAGCTCGCTGTACTCCTTCCCCAACCTGACCCGGGTGCACGTCAAGTCCTGACGCGCCCGATCACTGACGCATCGTCAGATTCCACTCCGGGGCCCGCGGGGCGGTCCGCCGCCCGCGGCCCCGGGGTTGCCCGTCGTTCGTGAACTGAGGAGGATGACCAGGTGCTGACACGGCTGTTGACCTGGATCCCGACATCCGCTGCGCCCCGGCTGAAGGCCGGCCTGAGCGGGATGCCGAGAGCCTTCTGGGCCCTGTGGGTCGGCACCCTGGTCAACCGCATCGGCACCATGGTGCAGCCCTTCTTCGCGCTGTACCTGACGAGCGGCCGCGGCTTCTCCACCGCCGTGGCCGGCACCCTGCTGACCGTCTTCGCGGTCGGCATGCTGTTCTCCCAGCTCATCGCGGGCTGGCTGGCCGACCGCTTCGGCCGGCGCGCGACCCTGCTCGGCGGGATGCTCACCAGCGCGGCCCTGATGGTCACGATCGCCCTCAGCAGCAGCCTGTACGCCTTCGCCGTCGAACTGTTCCTGCTCGGCCTGGCGATCGACGTCTACCGCCCCGCCTCCACCGCACTGGTCGCCGACCTCATCCCGGAACGGGACCGCACCCGCGCGTACGGCCTGCTGTTCTGGGCGGTCAACCTCGGCTACACGGCCGGCGTGCTGATCGGCGGGGCGCTGGTCGCCCTTGGCTTCAGCACGCTGTTCTGGGTCAACTCGGCCACCTGCGCCGCCTTCGGGCTGCTGGTCTGGTTCGCCGTCGACGACCGCGCCGCCCCGCCCGCCCCGGCCCCGACCGGGCCGGACGGCTCCACCGCCGGCTCCGGCTTCGGCGCGGTGCTGCGCGACCGGGTGATGTGCGCCTTCATCCTGATCACCGGCGGCTACGCCTTCGTCTACATGCAGACCATGTCCACTCTCCCGCTGGCGATGCGGGCCGACGGCCTGTCACCCGCCGCCTTCGGTACGGCGATGGCGGTCAACGGCGTGGTGATCAGCGTCGTCCAGCCGCTGGCCGTCGGACGGTTGAGCCGGGCCAACCCCAACCGGGTGCTGACCGTCGGCATGGTGCTGGTCGGCCTGGGCTTCGGCCTCAACGCCCTGGCCTCCTCGGTCTTCGGCTACAGCCTCACCACCGTGCTCTGGTCGCTCGGCGAGATCGCCTTCACCGGCGCCAGCGCGGCCACCGCCGTCGCCCTCGCACCGCCCCACCTGCGCGGCCGCTACAGCGGCGCCTACGGCTTCGCCTGGTCCCTCGGCGGCCTGCCCGCCCCGGTCGTCGGCGCCTGGCTGCTCGACCACGGCTCCGCCGCGCTCTGGCTCACCTGCGCCGCCATCGGCCTGCTCGCCGCCGTCGCCCAACTCCTCCTCGGCCCGGCCGTCGCCCGCCGCATCACCACCGCCGACCCGGCCCCGACCACCACCCCGACTCCGGCCGCGGTGGACTGACCCCGTCCGCCGGAAACCCGGACGATGAAGCGGGAACGGCGCTGTGCGGAGCGAGGGCTCCGCACAGCGCCGTTCCCTGTTGCGCTCGTGGGTCAGTCGTTGCCGATGTCGAACACGGCCGTCACCGGTGCGTGGTCGGACCAGCGCTCGGCGTGGGTCTCGGCCCGCTCGACGTAGGCCTCGACCGCCTTGGCGGCCAGGCCGGGGGTCGCGACCTGGAGATCGATCCTCCACCCGGAGTCGTTGTCGAAGGCGCGGCCGCGGTAGGACCACCAGGAGTATGGGCCGGTGCGGTCGGGGTGGAGGGCGCGGACGACGTCGACGTAGCCGGCCTCGTCGTAGACGCGGGAGAGCCAGGCGCGTTCCTCGGGGAGGAAGCCGGCGGACTTCTGGTTGGCCTTCCAGTTCTTGAGGTCCTCGGGCCGGTGGGCGATGTTCCAGTCGCCGCAGACCACGACCTCGCGGCCGCCGGCGGCGGCGCGGGCCCGCAGGGCGGTGAGGTGGACCAGGAACTCCGCCATGAAGCGTTCCTTCTCCTCCTGGCGCTCGGTGCCGACCTCGCCGGAGGGGAGGTAGAGGCTGGCGACGGTCAGCCCCGGCAGGTCGATCTCGACGTACCTGCCGGTGTCGTCGAACTCCTCCGAGCCGAAGCCGATGACGCTGCGCTGCGGCTCCCGGCGGGAGAGGATCGCGACGCCGGCCCGGCCCTTGGCGACCGACGGGGCCCAGAGCGCGTGCCAGCCGTCCAGGTCGCGCAGCTCGACGGGCAGTTGCCCGGGCTCCGAGCGCACCTCCTGGAGGCAGATCACGTCAGCCTCGGTGCCGGCCAGCCATTCGACGAAGCCCTTCCTGGCCGCCGCCCGGATTCCGTTCACGTTCACACTCGTCACCACGATCACCCGGGCAGCCTACCCACTGGCCCGGCCCGCCCCGAAGTCCGGCGCGCGGTGCCGGGCTGTCGTGAGCTGCTCCGGGAGGCCCGGGAAGAGCTGTCGTGAACGTGGCATTAATGTTCGCGACGGCCCCGTCAAGCCGTGCCATTGGTCTTGACCATCTCCGGACGGAGCACCTAGGGTCACTTACTGCAAGGACCTTTAATAAAGAAGGACGGATAAAGGCCCGCTCTCCCACCTGCCGCAACAGCGGGCAGCGGGCCGGGGATCCGCCCTCCTTGTCGTAGGGCGGACAACAGCAGGGTGGAGGACACGGTGGGGACGACAGGACAGCTCTCGGCGGTGCCGGAGCCGAAGTACTGGCACCTGCGCACGGTGTTGCTGCGGGCCATCGACACGGAGTTCTCCACCGGCCAGGTCCTGCCGAACGAGCGCGAGCTCTCCGCCCGCTTCGGGGTCGCCCGGGCCACGCTGCGGCAGGCCCTGGACCAGCTGGAGCTGGAGGGCCGACTGGTCCGCCGCCGGGGCATCGGCACCCTGATCGCCGCGCCGCGGGTCGGCGTCCCGGTCAACCGGCAGGAGGAGGGCTGGCCCGGCGTCGGCCGCAGCCAGGCCTGGCGCACGGTGGACTGCACCTCCGCCCCCGCCTCCGCGCAGCTGGCCAAGGGCCTCGGCATCACCGAGGGCGCCACCGTGCACACCGTCCGCCGGGTCCGCCTGGTCGAGGGCCGGGTGATGGCCTCGGAGTCCCTGCACGTCCCGGCCGCCGCCCTGCCGCACCTGCCCGGCTTCCGCGCCGAGAGCGACCGCGCCCGTTCGGTGCTGCGCCAGCTGGAGCGCCTGGACGTCGACGGCGAGTCCCGCTCCGTCGAGCTCGGCGTCGCCGAGGCCGACGAGGCCGTGCTGCTGGAGCGCCCCCCGGGCACCCCGGTGCTGGTCATGACCACCCAGTACGCCGCCGCCGGCCGCCTGGTGGCGCTCGCCGTCGCCACCTACCGGGCGGACACCTGCAAGCTGACCTTCGGCGGGACCGGCCTGGTCGAGGTCACCCCGGTCGGTGCGACCCCCGAGGTCCGCACCGCCTCCTGAACCACTTCCCGACACCCTCAGACATCGGCCCGGACGCCCAACTGGCGTCCGGGCCGGTGTCGTTGACCGCCACCCCGATGGCTGGTTACCGTGCGGGAGACGGACTCAGGAGGGGGTGGCCGGTGAACCCGGTGCTGGAGTGGTGGGCAAGGGGCGAGGTGCTGGCGTTCGACTGCCTGTTCCGGGCGGACGGCACGGCCCGGGAGGCGGAGTTCGACGGGCCGGAACATCTCCGGCTGGAGCTGGGCGACCCGGTGGATGTGGCGGAGCTGGCAGCCGAGCCACCGTCGGGAGAGCCTGATCTCGACCTCAACAGCGAGACCGAACTGCCGGATGGCCGAGGCTACTTGCAGTGCGGCGACGGCGGCCTGGGGCACCTCGGCTTCATCGCCCGACTCGGCCCGGACCGTGAGCTGGTGTGGCTGCTGACCACCTCGACCGGCAACCCGTTCCTGCGGGCCACCGTGGAATGGCCGTCGGCGCACTTCGTCAACGACTGGGGTAGCACCCTCACCCTCGACCTGACCGACCCCGAGTACGCCGCCCCGTAGCCCTCACACCCGGGGCGGGTCGACGGCGAAGAGCTGGTCCTCGACGTGGTCCAGGGCGACCCGCAGGGCGCCCATCGAGACGACCTCCGAGCCCAGCGCCGTGAGGGCCACCTCCGGTGCCCGCAGGGTGAATTGGGCGAGGCGTTCGCGCAGCGGCTCCAGGACGCCGTCCAGGCCGGCGGCCCAGCCGCCGATCACCACCAGCTGGGGGTCGATGGCCAGGACCAGGGCGGCGACGCCCTGGACGAGGCGGGTGAGGAAGCGGTCCATGGCGACCTTGGCGACCTCGTCGCCCTCCCGGGCCAGTCGCAGGACGCGGGCGACGGCGGCTTCGTCCAGGGGGTTGAGCGGCTTGCCGGTGGTGGAGAGCAGCCGCTCCGGGGTGACCTCCTGGCCGAGCAGGTGCAGGGCGCCGATCTCGCCGGCCGCGCCGCCGTAGCCGCGGTGCAGCCGGCCGTTGATGAGCGAGCCGGCGCCGGGGCTGAGGCCGGCCATCACGAAGACCACGTCGTCGGCGCCGACCGCGGAACCCTGCCAGTGTTCGGCGATGGCGGCGAGGTTGGCGTCGTTCTCGATCAGGACCGGGCAGCGGAAGGAGCGGCGCAGCCGGGCGCCGAGGTCGAGGCCGGTCCAGCCGGGCATCGCGGTGCCGAGCCGGACGGTGCCCTCGCGGTCGACGATGCCGGGGGTGCCGATGCCGACGGCCCACAGGTTGTCCCGGGAGATGCCGGCCTTGCGCAGCACCTCGGCGACGGCGGTGCGGACGGCGGAGAGCCGGTCCTCGGCCTCCAGGGTCTCGTCGACGGGCTTGAAGTGACTGCCCACCACCTCGCCGGTGAGGTCGGCGAGGATGACCCGGATGTCGTGCACGCCGATCTCGATGCCGAGGATGTGTCCGGCCTCGGCCCGGAAGCGGAACCAGCGGGCCGGGCGGCCGCGGCGGCCGGTGCCCGGCTGGCCGTCCTCCCGGGGCTGTTCGACCTCGGCCACGAGCCCGGTCTCGACCAGGCCCTCGATCACGCCCTCGACGGTCGGCCGGGAGAGCCCGGTCTCGCCGACGAGCTGAGTGAGGGTCACCGAGTGGCCGGTCCGCAGCGCCCGAAGCGTGACCGCCGCGTTGATCCGCCGCAGCAGCGAGGAGTCTCCTCCGGTGAGCCGATCCGCCAAAGCGATGCCCTTCGCCGTTCGCGCGACTGCACTGGCGCGCGGTGTCGAGTGCGCGGGGCCCACCGAGTGGCCCGCGGGGGTCCGCCCCCGGAGACACGGCACGGGCGGCGCGCCGCCGCCCGTACGAGGGCCCGGAGGACTGTCCGGAGCCTACCCGGGGACCGCCCCGCGCGGCGAGGATTCCCGCAGCTCACCCGGGCTTCGGTATCGAAATGGTACGGATCGGGTGGTGGTACGTGACCCGGCTTCACCGGTCGGCCACGGACGGCCCCCGCTCCGGGCGCCGGCCCCGGAGGGACCAGCGCGAGCGCACCGACAGCAGCGAGCCGACGCTGAGCCAGGAGCACGCCGAGAAGGCGCTGACCACCGAGCCGGCCGAGCCGATGGACAGCACGCTGCCGACCGATCCGATCGACAGCACGGATCCGATCGAGCCGATGGACAGCAGGGAGCCGATGGACCCGAGGGAGGCGACGGAACCGAGCGAGGCCCGGGAGCGGATCGAGCGCGAGGAGGCGGGAGCGGCCATGCGCCCGATGGTAGCCGCGACCCGGCCGACGCACCCGCCCCTCGGCCCGGCCGGGTTCGGCCCGGCCGGTCCTCAGTCCACCCGCGTTCAGTCCACCCGGGCTCAGTCCACCCGCGCCACGAACAGCCCCTGCCCCAGCAGCCCCATCGGGTGCCCGTCCTCCGGCAGGGTGAGCACGGTCGGGCAGCCCGCGGCGGTGAGGGCGGCCCGCCAGTCGTCGGCCGGGTGGGCGGTGAGACCCCGGGGGTCGCCGGTGATCAGCAGGTCGAGCTGTTCGGTGACGGGCGCGAGCAGCAGCAGGCGCCCGCCGGGGGCGAGCAGGCCGACCAGTGCCGGGACCTCCTCCGCCGGGCTGCCGACGGCGGTGGCGACCACCACGTCGTAGCGCCCGCCGTCCGGGGCGAGGTGGTGGTCGACGTTCTGCCGGGGCCGGGCGGCGAGGGCCCGGGTGATCGCCGTCTCGGCGCCGTCGCGGTCGAGTTCGAGCACCCGCAGCGGCTGCGGCCCGCGGTGGGCCTCGCCGGTGGCGCGGACCAGGGCGCCGAGGGCGGTGCCGAGGTAGCCGCGGGCGGCGGTCCAGCGGACCGGGGCGGCGGCCGCGCGGGGCGCCTCCTCGCCGCTGAGCAGCCTGGGCAGGCGCAGCGCGCCGCGGCGGACCCGGTCGAGGACGGCGCCGGTGCCGAGGCCGTCGGCCCAGGCCTCGGTGGCGGGCCGCCAGGCGTCCCGGACCTCGGCGGAGCTCAGTTCGGGCGCACCGGAGTAGACCGGGCCCTGGGCGCCGCCGTCCCGGCGGGTGACCAGGCCGTGCCGGGCGAGCGCGTCGAGCCAGCGGCCGACCCGGGGGCGCTGGGCGGGGGTGACCTGGGCGGTGGCGAGGAGCTCGGCCTCGGAGCAGCCGTGCTGGGGGTCGGTGAGCACCCCGGCCTGCTGGAGGGCGTGCAGCAGGGCGGTGAGTACGGCCCGGTCGAGGTGGGCGCCGAAGCCGGTGATCTGTTCGGCGGTGAGGCCGATGCTGTGCTTCCAGGCGGCGGCGGTGGCGGCCTCGGTGTCGGCGCGCAGCCGGCGGTCGGCGGCCTCGGCCTGGCTGTCGGGGGCGCGGACGTGGGCGAGCACGGCGCCGAGCGCGTCGACGGCGGCGTAGACGTCGTCCTGGCGGGGTTCGGGCCCGACGTGCAGGACGAGCCGCAGGTCGCCGAGGTCGTGGTCGGTCAGGCCGGGCTGCCGGCTGAGCCGCCAGAGCAGGGCGGAGGGCAGGCTGAGGTGGGTGGTGCCGTTGGCGGCGAGGGCGCTGAGCTGGTCCTCGGGCCGCAGTTCGGGGTCGGCGCAGTGCACGGTGCCGCCGGCCAGCAGGGTGGCCAGGGCGAGTTCGACGGCGAGGTCGGTGGCCGGGTGCAGCACGGTGTGCCGGATCGGCGGTGGGCCGAGGACGCCGGCCCAGTGCCGCAGCCGTTCCTCGGCGGCGCGGGCGGTGGAGGGCGGCAGGGCGGCGTGTTCGGCGACGCGTTCGGCGAGGGCCCGGGGCAGGCCGCCCGGCGGGGAGACGCCGAGCAGCAGGCCGATGCCGCTGATCGCGCGTCCGTCGGCGACGACGGCGGGCCGGTCGCCGAGCTCACGCAGCGCGCTGACCAGCGCAGGGGTCGAGGCCAAGGTGATCACTCCGGGGTGCAGGGGAGAAGCCGCACTACTGAACCATGCGTCCGGGCCGGTGGAGGCCGCCGCAGAGTCAAACTTCCGTAATGATTTTCATATCGGACAGCCAAGCGGTGGGCACGGCCCCGCCACGAACGCGTCGGAAGTTCACATTCCGGAACCGTTGCGGCATCCCTTGACAGGTGGTTCGGGTGCTGGATTACTTGGCCTGGGCTTGGCCTGACCGAACGATCGGTAGGCCCTTCGGCCCCGGCCGACCAGCGGAGGAGCGACGATGACCGGCAGCGCACCCCACCCGGACCGACGCCTGGGGGAGCCCATTCCGCCCGCCCTGCTGGACGCCGGCGAGCGGATGGGCGTCGACGAACTGCGGGCCCACCAGCTCGACCGGCTCCGGGCCACCCTGCGGCACGCCTACGACCACGTCGAGCTCTACCGCCGCAAGTTCGACGCCGCCGGGGTGCGCCCCGAGGACTGCCGGACGCTGGACGACCTCGCCCGCTTCCCCTTCACCACCAAGGCCGACCTGCGCGAGGGCTACCCCTTCGGCATGTTCGCCGTCCCGATGGAGCGGGTCCGCCGGATCCACGCCTCCAGCGGCACCACCGGGCGCCCGACCGTGGTCGGCTACACCGAGAACGACCTCTCCATGTGGGCCGACGTGGTCGCCCGCTCGATCCGCGCGGCCGGCGGCCGGCCCGGCCACAAGGTGCACATCGCGTACGGCTACGGACTGTTCACCGGCGGCCTGGGCGCCCACTACGGCGCCGAGCGGGCCGGCTGCACGGTCATCCCGGCCTCCGGCGGCATGACCGCCCGCCAGGTGCAGCTGATCCAGGACTTCCGGCCGGAGGTCATCATGGTCACCCCGTCCTACCTGCTCACCCTGCTGGACGAGTTCGAGAAGCAGGGCCTGGACCCGCGCGCCAGCTCGCTGCGGATCGGCATCTTCGGCGCCGAGCCCTGGACGGAGGAGATGCGGCGGGAGATCGAGGAACGGCTCGACCTGCACGCCGTCGACATCTACGGCCTCTCCGAGGTGGTCGGCCCCGGCATCGCCCAGGAGTGCGTGGAGACCAAGGACGGGCTGCACATCTGGGAGGACCACTTCTACCCGGAGGTGGTGGACCCCTTCACCGACGAGGTGCTGCCCGAGGGGGAGAGCGGCGAGCTGGTCTTCACCTCGCTCACCAAGGAGGCGCTGCCGGTCATCCGTTACCGCACCCGCGACCTCAGCCGACTGCTGCCCGGCACCGCGCGGCCGGCCTTCCGGCGGATGGAGAAGGTCACCGGGCGCAGCGACGACATGATCATCCTGCGTGGGGTGAACCTGTTCCCGACCCAGATCGAGGAGATCCTGCTGCGCACCCCGGGGGTGGCCCCGCACTTCCAGCTGAGGCTGACCCGGCAGGGGCGGCTGGACCACCTGACCGTACGGGTGGAGGCCCGGCCGGAGGCGCCCGCCGACCTGCGCGAGGCGGCCCGGGAGGCGGTCGTCCGGGCGGTCAAGGACGGGGTGGGCGTGACGGTCGCGGTCGAGGTGGTGGACCCGTACACGCTGGAGCGCTCGGTCGGGAAGATCAAGCGGGTGGTCGACGAGCGGCCCCGCTGAGCGGGCCGGCTGAGCGGGTCGCCGGCCCGCCGGAACGACGAGGTCGGAGGCGTACGGCTGTCCGGGGGGTGATGCCGTGCACCTCCGACGTCTACAGAAATGTAGACGGTCAGTGGGCGGAGAGTCCAGCCGCCGACCGGCGGTCGGCCCGTGCGGACAGCGCCAGCGCCAGCGCCATCAGCACGGCCAGGCCCAGGCTGACCGGGCCGGTGCCCAGCGCCAGACCGCCGCGGTCGGCCCCGACGCCCAGCCAGTCCGCGAACGAGGCGCCCAGCGGGCGGGTCAGCACGTACGCCCACCAGAAGCCCGCCACCGGGCCCACCCAGCGGGCCCCGGCGGCCACCGCCGGGATCGCGATCAGCACCGCGAAGCCCAGGCCCGCGACCAGGTAGCCGAGCTGGAGGGTGGCCGCCGTCAGGTCGCCGAGCGCGGTGCCCAGCGCGAAGGTCAGCAGCACGGCCGCCCAGTAGAACAGCTCCCGGCGCAGCCCGGTCACCCGGTCGATCGCCAGCGAGCCCTCCACCCGGTGCCAGAGCACGAACAGCGCCGCCAGCGCCACCGCCAGCGAGCCCGCCGACAGCGCGTACGGGACGCCGAGCGCGACGTGCGCCACATCGGCCACCATCGTGCCGAACACGCTGACCAGCACCACCACCGCCCAGTACAGCCCGGGCCGGCAGCGGCCGGTCCGCAGCTGCACCAGCAGCACCACGGCCAGCAGCAGCCCGGCCGCGGCCACCGCGGGGACCGGGCCAACGGTGTGGGCGAGGAAGTCCGAGAGGGTCTCGCCCATGCCGGTGGTGAGCACCTTCACCACCCAGAACCAGCCGTCCACGGCGGGGACCTTGCTGGCGCCGGTGGTGGCCCGGGTGTCACCGGGAAGGGTGTCACCGGGAGCTGCGGTGCGGGGCGTCGTCGGTACGGACGAGTGCGCCATCTCAGCCCTCCGAGTCGTCGAAGGCGGTGTCGGAGACGGCCGTGCCGGAGTCGGATGTGCCGGAGACGACGGTGTTCGAGGTGAGCTGCCCGCCGGAGCCGTCCACCGTCACCAGGTGGCGCACGCCGTCCGGGCCGACCACGGTCACCGCCCAGGCCGTGCCGCCGCCCTGCTCGCCCACCCGGCGCAGCGAGTCGACCCGGCCGCCGGGCACGGCCGCCTGGGCCTTCTCCAGCGCGGCGGAGGCCGCGACCGCGGGCAGCGCGGCGGGCGCCCCGCCGTCCCCGGGCCCGTTCCCGTGTCCGCGCCCGTGCCCCTGCCGATGGCCGTGCCCGGCCCCGTACCCGGCGCCGTCCCCGGCCAGGGCGGCCGCCTCGCGGTGCCCGCGCTCCCCGTATCCCTCGTGCGCCGCCACCGCGACCGCCAGCCCGCCCGCGCCCAGCAGCGCCACCGTCACCAGCCCGGCGGTCACCCGCCGCTCCCGCCCGCCCGTCCAGGCACGCAGCCGCTGGACGCGGCGGCGCCGGGGTTCGAGCGGCGGCACGTCGGGAATCTCCGGCTCCTCCCCGGCGGGCGGGACGGGGGACGACAGCGGATCGGTCATCGGGCGTGCTCCTTGCCTCGGGGGCTGCGATCGGCTCCCGGCCCGGTTCCGCCCGGGCCGCGCCCGGTGATCATGGCGGACCGTACCTGAACCCCCGCTTAAGCCCGCTCGGACGTTCCCGGACGCACCTGGCACCCTGAACGGATGCACATACTCGTCGTGGAGGACGAACAGCGGATGGCCACCGCGCTGCGGCGCGGACTGGAGGCCGACGGCCACACCGTCGACACCGCCCACAACGGCCCCGAGGGCCTCGCCCTCGCCGAGCGCCACCCCTACGACGTGATCGTCCTGGACATCATGCTGCCCGGCCTCAACGGCTACCGGGTCTGCGCCCGGCTGCGGGCCGGCGGCTGCCGGGCCGGCATCCTGATGCTCACCGCCAAGGACGGCGAGTGGGACGAGGCCGAGGCGCTGGACACCGGCGCCGACGACTACCTCGCCAAACCCTTCTCCTTCGTGGTGCTGCTCGCCCGGCTGCGCGCCCTGCACCGCCGGATCGACCAGCAGCGCCCCCGGCTGCACACCCTCGGCGACCTGGTCCTGGACGCCAACGCCCGCACCTGCACCCGGGCCGGCACCCCCACCCACCTGACCGCCCGCGAGTTCGCGATCCTGGAGCACCTGGCCGCCCGGGCCGGCACGGTGGTCTCCAAGCGCGAGATCCTCGACCACGTCTGGGACGCCGACCACGACGCCGACCCGAGCATCGTCGAGGTGCACGTGCACGCCCTGCGGCGCAAGATCGACGCGCCCTTCGGCCGGGCCGCCCTGCAGACCATGCGCGGCGCCGGCTACCGGCTCGACCCGGCCGGCGGCTGAGGTGCCCCGACTCCCGCGCCGGGCCGGCCGGTTCGTCCCCCGCTGGGCCGACCGGTTCGTCCCGCGCACGGTGCGCGCCCGGGCCACCGCCGCGGCCGGTACGGTGCTGGCCGCCGCGCTCGCCCTGGCCGGGGCCGGACTGCTCGCCGCCGTGCACGCCGACCTGGTCGCCTCGGCCGCCTCGGCGACCCGCCAGCAGGCCGAGTCGGTCGCCCAACTCGCCGTCCAGGGGCGGCTGCCGGCCGTCCTGCACACCGCCCACGGCGCCGACTTCCTCCAGGTCGTCGACGCCCGCGGGGCCGTGCTCGCGGCCAGCCCCAACCTGGCCGGCCGCCCCGCGCTGGCCACCGAGCGGCACACCGGCTCGCGCACCACCGACGCGGTCGACCCGCTCTACGACCACCACCCCCAGCGGCTCACCGCCGTCACCGCCGACACCGCGACCGGCCCGGTCACCGTCTACGCGGGCGCCTCGCTGCGCGCCGCCGACGAGGCCATGGACATCACCCAGGCCGGACTGGCCGTCACCTGCCCGCTGCTGCTGCTCACCGGGGTGGTGGTCACCTGGAAGGTCACCGGGCAGGCGCTGCGCCCGGTGGAGGCGATCCGCGCCGAGGTCGACGCCATCACCGGCCAGGATCTGCACCGCCGGGTCCCCGAACCGGGCACCGCCGACGAGATCGCCCGGCTCGCCGCCACCATGAACGCGATGCTCGACCGGCTGGAGGCCTCCGGCCGCCGCCAGCGCCAGTTCATCGCCGACGCCTCGCACGAACTGCGCAGCCCGCTCGCGGTGTTGCGCACCCAGCTGGAGGTCGCCGACACCCACCCGGACCCGGCCGTCCGGGCCGAGCTGGTGCACGGCGCCCTCGCGGACACCGACCGGCTGCAGAACCTCGCCACCGACCTGCTGCTGGCCCGGCTCGACGCGGGCGGTGCCGAGGACCGGCCCCGCCAGCGGATCGACCTCACCGACCTGGTCGCCGGCACCGTCCTGGCCCGCCCCTCCGGCCCGCACCGGCGCACCACCGACCTGGCCCCCGGGGTCGCCGTCGACGGCATCCCGCTCTGGCTCGGCCGGCTGCTCACCAACCTGCTGGACAACGCCGAGCGGCACGCGGCCACCGCCGTGCACGTCCGGCTGGCCACCGACCCCGGGCGCGGCCTCGCCCTGCTCGACGTCGAGGACGACGGCCCCGGCATCCCGCCCGCCGACCACGAGCGGGTCTTCGAGCGCTTCACCCGGCTCGACGACGCCCGCTCCCGCGACCACGGCGGCACCGGGCTCGGCCTGCCGATCGCCCGTGACATCGCCCGCCACCACCACGGCACCCTCACCGTCACCCCGACCCCGGCCGGCGCCCGGCTCACCGCCGCGATCCCGCTGGCGGCCGGGCCGGTGTGAGCGGGCGGCGTCGGCGTGGCGTGAGCGGCCGGCGCGGCCGGGGCGTCGGCGACCGGTGTGACCGGGCGCCGGCTGGCCCTATGCTGCGGGGCATGCCGAGTGAGCTGCGAGTTCATCAAGCGGACACCGACCGGGCGTTCATCCTGCGGGAGACCGCACTGACGCCCGTGCCCTTCGTGCCCGAGATCCACCTGCACATGGCGCCGGACGCCATCGCGCTCTGGGAGACCACCGAACGCGAGCGCGGCGAGGCCGGACTGCCGCCGCCGTTCTGGGCGTTCGCCTGGGCCGGCGGGGTCGCGGTCGCCCGCTACGTGCTGGACCACCCCGAACTGGTCGACGGCAAGGCGGTGTTGGACATCGCGGCCGGATCCGGCCTGGTCGGGGTGGCGGCCGCGCTGCGCGGCGCACGGGACGTCCGGGCGGCCGAGATCGACGCCTACGCGGTGGCCGCCGTCGGACTCAACGCCGAGGCCAACGGCGTCCGGGTGGCGGGCGCGCTGGTCGACCTGGTGGACGGCGACGGCGGCCCGGCCGACGTGGTGCTGGCCGGCGACGTGTTCTACGAACGGGCCATGGCCGCCCGCTTCCTGCCGTTCCTGGAACGCGCCGCCGCCCGCGGCGCCACGGTGATCGTCGGCGACCCGGGCCGCGCCTACCTGCCCCGGGACCGCTTCACCGCGGTGGCCGCCTACCAGGTGCCGGTGGTCGCGGACCTGGAGGACGCCTCGGTCAAGACCACCACGGTGTGGCGCCTGCTTGCCTGACCCGAGAGGTTCGTGACCCGAGAGTCCGTGACCCGAGCGGTCCATGGCCCGAGAAGTCCGTGATCCGAGACTGTCCATGATCCGAAAAGCCGGGCGGCCCGGCCGAACACCCTGCTAGACAGGCCGACATGACCCCACAGATCGTGCTGCGCCCCGCCGCGCCCGAGGAGATCCCCGCCCTGCTTGCCCTCTGGGCCCGGGCCGCCAAGGGCACCAGCATCACCGACGACGAGGCGGGCGTGGCAGCTCTGCTCGCCCGGGACCCGGAGTGCCTGATCGTCGCCGCCGCGGCCGACGACCCGGGCACCCCGCTCGGCACCCCGCTCGGCACCGTGATCGCCGGCTGGGACGGCTGGCGCTGCCACCTCTACCGCCTGGCCGTCGACCCCGCCCACCGCCGCCAGGGCATCGGCGCCGCTCTGCTGGCCGCCGCCGAACAGCGCTTCACCGCCCTCGGCGGCCGCCGCGCCGACGCCATGGTGCTCGACGAGAACGCCGTCGGCCACCGCACCTGGCAGGCGGCCGGCTACCACCCCGAACCCCAGTGGAGCCGCTGGGTCAAGCCGCTGGCGGACGGCTGAGTCGCCGAGGCCCCCGGTTCACCCGATGACGGGGAGCCGGGGGCCGCGCGTCGGCCGTCGGCCGTCAGCCGTCAGCCGTCGTTTGTCAGCTGTCAGCCGCGCAGGTGGGCGAGCCAGGCCTCGACCTCGTCGGAGCGGCGGGGGAGGGCGGCGGAGAGGTTCTCGTTGCCGTCCTCGGTGACCAGGATGTCGTCCTCGATCCGGACGCCGATGCCGCGGTACTCCTCCGGCACGGTCAGGTCGTTCAGCTGGAAGTACAGGCCGGGCTCGACGGTGAGCACCATGCCCGGCAGCAGCTGCCCGTCGAGGTGCTCCTCGGTGCGGGAGTGGGCGCAGTCGTGGACGTCGATGCCGAGCATGTGGCCCGTCCCGGCGAGGCTGAACCGGCGGTGCAGGCCCAGCTCGTACACCTTGTCGGCGGTGAGGTCGCCGAACAGGCCCCAGGCGGTGAGGTGTTCGGCCAGCTCGCGCTGGGCCGCGTGGTGGAAGTCGCGGAAGTCGGCGCCGGGCCCGACCGCCGCGATGCCGGCCTCCTGGGCGGCGTACACCGCGTCGTAGACCTTCCGCTGGATCTCGGTGAAGCGGCCGGACACCGGCAGGGTGCGGGTCACGTCGGCGGTGTAGAGCTCGTTGGTCTCCACGCCCGCGTCGAGCAGCAGCAGGTCGCCGGGGCGGGCCTGGCCGGTGTTGCGGACCCAGTGCAGGGTGGTGGCGTGCGGACCGGCGGCGGCGATGCTGCTGTAGCCGACGTCGTTGCCCTCCAGCCGGGCCCGGACGAAGAACGTCCCCTCGATCAGCCGCTCCGGCGTCGCGGTGTCGGTGCCGAGGACGCGCACCACGTCCTCGAAGCCGCGGGCGGTCGCGTCGCAGGCGAGGCGCAGCTCGGCGATCTCGAACTCGTCCTTGACCAGGCGCATCCCGGACAGGAAGACCTCGAACTCGGCGTCCCGCTCGTCGACCGCCACCTCCCGGAGGGCCGCCTCCACCCCGGCGTCGTGCCGGCGCAGCACCCGGGCCGGTGCGGTGGCCGCGGCCAGGTCGGCGCGCACGGTGCGGACGTCCCGGCAGGGCAGGCCGAACAGCTTCTCGCTCTCGGTCAGGCTGTTGCGGCGGCCGTCCCACAGCTCGCCGTGGTTGTCCAGCCAGAACTCGCCGTTGTCGGTGCGGGAGCGGTCGCGCAGGTAGAGCACGGCGTGGTGGCCGGTCTCCCCGGCGGGCTCCAGGACCAGCACGGCGTCCTGGGACTGGTCGCCGGTCAGGTAGACGTAGTCGGACGAGGGACGGAAGGGGTAGTCGGTGTCGTTGGCCCGCACCTTGGGGTTGCCGGACGGGACCACCAGCAGCTCGCCGGGGAAGGCGGCCGAGAGCGCGGCCCGGCGGCGCTCGGTGTGCGCGGCCTGGGCGATCGGCTCCAGGGCGTGGCGCTCGGTGTCGGCCCAGCCCTGGGTCATGTTCTGGGCGAGTTCCTCGGTGACCCCGCGGGTCAGGCCGTTCTTGCGGTACTTGATGGGCTCGGTGGGCCCGGTCGGCTCGGTCACTGGGGACTCTCCAGAGGGGGGGAGGGGGAGACGGTGCGCGCTTCGCTACGCTGTCCTGCCGAGTGCGCAACAAGCGTTTTGTACGGTATATCGAACGGCGTCCGGAGAGAAGAGGCTGAGGATGAACGACTCCGAGGGATCGGTGCGGGGGGTCCTCGCCGCCAACCTGAAGCGGATCCGGGCCCAGCGCGGACTCTCGCTGTCCGAGCTCTCCCGACGGGCCGGGATCGGCAAGGCGACGCTCTCCCAACTGGAGTCCGGCGCCGGGAACCCCACCCTGGAGACCGTCCTCGGGCTCTCCCGGGTGCTCGGCGTGCCGATCTCCGACCTGGTCGAGGGGCAGCCGTCCGGCGAGGTGACGGTGGTCCGGGCGGCCGACGCCGAGGTGCTCAGCGGACGCGGCGTCGACCTGCGCCCGCTGCGCCGGATCGAGGCCGGTGACGTGGTGTTCGAGGTCTACGACCAGCAGGTGCGCACCGACGGCACCCAGATCTCCGGCGGCCACACCGGTACCGAGCACACCATCGTGCAGTCCGGCCGGCTGCGGGTCCGGGCGGGCCGCTGCGAGGTGGAGCTCGACCCGGGCGACTACATCGGCTTCGACGCCTCGCTCCCGCACTCCTACACCGCGCTCAGCGGGGAGCCGGTGCGCTCGGTGCTCCTGCTGCAGTACCGGGCCGAGCGGCGGCTGCACCTGGCCGGACCGGGGGAGACGGGTGCGGCGGGCGAGGCCGGGGAGGCCGGGGAGGCGGCTCCGCCCTGCGTGGGGCGGTGAGGTCCGCCCAGGGCGGGTGAGGTTCGCCCGGCCGCCGGATCGTTCGGTTCGACGAACGATCCGTAGCCGTATCAGGGGTCGTGACGGATCGACGCGCCCGTTCCCCCGCTCCCCTGTGGCGGGGGACCGGACGCCGACCAGGGAAGGATGCCAAGGCCCACGGCGCATCGGCCATGCATTAGCCTCTGGGCCTAATGGTCAAGGGAGCGCCAGGTCAGGAGGGGTGTGCTCAGCATCAGGTTCGGGGTCGCCGACCTCGCCAGGACCCGCTTCGCCGTCTCCCCGCTGGACCACCTGATGACCGGTGGCGCCAGTCGGCGGGACGCGCCGTCCGGCTGCCTGGGAATGCGCCGCGACCGTTGGTGGCGCGAGGTGCGCCGGCACGTCCCGCACCGTGCGGCCCCCTTCCTCGACCTGGTCAACGCCAGTACGGCGGGCGTCCCGGCGTTCATGGGCGCCGACATCGACGGCGTCCGCCGCGACCTCGCCGACGAACTCGACGAAGTCCTCGCCGTCGCCTCGCCGACCTTCGCGCAGGACCTCGCCGTGTACGGCGACCCGGCCGAACTGCCCGTCGCCCTGGCCCGGTTGCGTGACGACGGCCCCGACGGGCTGCGCCGGGTCGCGGACGGCGCCTGGGCGCTGTACCGGTCCTGCCTGGCCCCCGACTGGCCAGAACTCCGCCGACTGCTGGAGGCCGACGTGGCCGAGCGGGCCCGCACCGCGGCCCGGTCCGGCGTCGGCGCGATGCTCGACTCGCTGCACCCGCACACCCGTTGGCACGACGACGGGGTGCTGGAGTACGCGACCGGCGGGCCGACCGGCGGCCCCACCGGCGAGTTCGCGTTGGGCGGCCACGGGCTGGAGCTGCGCCCCAACTACTTCGTGCAGAACGGCATCGGCATGCTGCTCGCCGAGGACCGGCAGAGCCTGCTGATCCATCCGCTCGCGGCCCGGTCCCCCGCTCGTGGCTCCACCCCGGCGAAGGCGGCGCCCGCGGTCGCCGACGGCCTGGCCGCCGTCCTCGGGCCGGCCCGGGCCCGCGCCCTGCGGGCCGTCGAGGGCGGCCCGTGCTCCACCACCGAACTCGCCCGGCTGCTCGGCATCAGCCCGCCCTCCGCCTCCGCCCACGCGGCCGCCCTGCGCGCCGCCGGACTGATCACCACCCAGCGCCAGGGCAAGCAGGTCCGGCACGCGCTCAGCGCGGTCGGGCACGACCTGCTGCTCGACAACCCGGAGGTCGCGCGGGCGGGGTAGCGCCTGCGGTCAGGGGCACTGTCAGGGGCTCTGTCAGTGGGATCGAGCAGGATGATCACCATGACGGACATGCTCGGCTGGCTCGCCCAGCCCTATTCGATCGCCTACGGCGGGTACAGCGTCGTGCTGGCCCGGGGCCTGGCCCCGGAGGAAGTGGTGGCCCGGATCGCGGCGGAAGCGCTCCCGGGGCACACGGTGCGGCCGCTCGGCCCGTACACCGGCGAGGACCTGATCGACGACCACGACCTCGACTTCGCGGGCGACTTCGAGGCGATCGCACTGCGCCACGGGCAGGCCGACGGCCTCTCCTACGCGGTCGCGTACGGCTACTGGCAGGGCGAGCTGCACCTCCCGGAGAGCGTCTCGCGCGGCGACGGCGTCGAGGTGCACCACCTGGAGTACGAGGAGGAGAACGGCAAGCCGGTGCCGCCGTTCTACCGGGCGTCGCGGGACGGGCAGCCGCTCTGCGGCTTCAACCTCCACCTGGACGGCAGCTGGGGCTTCGCCGGGGTCGACGGCGAGCCGGCGGTCGCGGCCGCCGTCACCGCGGACCTGGCCGCCCTCGGGCTGCCCGACCCGGAGCGCGCGAACCGCGAGGTCCACCGGCTCTGCCTGGAGGTGCTCGGGCGCCGCTTCGGCCTGACCCTGCCGCGCGGCCCGGTGCTGGAGGGCGAACTGCCCGCGGTGCTGCTGGAAACCGCCTGAAGGGGGCGGCGGGGGCGGCGAAGGCGGGCGGGAACGCCGCCGAGGCGCCAGGACGGGGAAGGCCCGGCGCCTCGGACGGACCCCGCACCGGGTCCGTGCCCAGGACGCCCGGAGGTGGTGCGGGGGTCTGACGAGGGTGGAAGTTCCCCGTCAGACGGTGCTCGGCACCGGACCCGATGGAACGGGGTGCTCGGATCGCGGCGCCGGGCCCAACGTTCACCGACGGCGGTAGACGGCCTGCCAACGATCATCGGGGTAGCGGCCGTTGATCGTCCGTCTACCGGGCCCTGAGAACGTGCGGGCGCTTGAGTAGGGCCGAGTACGGCACGTGAGCAGGGAGATATCGGAAGTGTTGCGAACGGTTGTGGTCCGTACGGCGGTTGCCGGTGCGGCGGTCATGGCGGTGGGCGCGGGGGTCTTCGCCGTGGCGGCGGGGGATCCGGTACGGCACGGCTCGCCGACGGCGCCGCCGGCGCAGGCCTGCGGGGGGTCTGCGGAGGTGCGGTGCGTGGCGAGCACGATCGCCTGGAACAGCACCGGGCTGGTGATCCGGATCCGGTGACGGGTTCCTAGGAGCCGTCGGCGGTGGCCAGCGCGGTCAGCAGGGACTTGGCGTCGGCGGACTCCGGGGCGCCGAGGCCGCTGAGCAGTCGGTGCGCCTCCGTCGCGTGGTCCCGGGCGGTGCGGTGATCGCCGAGTGCCGTCATCGCATTGGCCAACACCAGGTGGGCGAGAGCGCGTTCGCGCTGTCGCCCACCTTGCGTTGCCAGGCGCAGCGCCTGTTCCGCCTCCCGTACGGCCTCGTCGACCCGCCCGAGCAGCCGCAGCACGTCGGCCAGGCGGCTGCGGGCCGCCGACTCGCGGTCCAGGTCCCCGGCGCGGCCCGCGCAGTCGACGCAGCACTGCAACTGCACGGCGGCGTCGTCGAGTCGGCCCAGCTCCTGGTAGGCGAGGCCGAGGACGTAGTGCACGTAGGCGGTCATCGCGGCGTCGCCGGGTTCGGTCAGCAGTCCTCGGCAGGTCCCCACCGCGGCCTCCGCCCGACCGCTGCGGATCCGGGACAGCGCCGCGTTCGCGGTGCTCGCCACCTCGCCGGAACGGTGGCCGAGCCGCCGGGCGAGGTCCGCCGCCTGGTCGAAGGCGGTGATCGCCTCCTGGTGCCGGCCCTGGGCTTGGGCGATCACGCCAAGGTCGTTGAGGGCCTGCCGGTGGACGGCCGGGTCGTTCGCCTCCTGACAGGCCAGGGCTGCCCGGCGGGCCTGCTCGGCGGCCTGGTCCAGCCGGGCCTGGCCCAGCAGGACGGTGCCGAGCAGGAAGCGGGCGCGGCCTTCGGCGGCGCGGTCCCGGGCCCTCATGGCGGTGGCGATCAGGAGCCGGGCGGTCTCCTCGGCCCGGCCGGCGAAGGCACCCAGGCCGAGCGGGCTGAGGGCGATCAGCAGGTCGACGGCCTCCCGGAGGAGGGCGGGGGAGACCGTCGCGACGGCGGCGGCGAGGGCGATGGCGCCGGGGGTCTCGGTCCGGGCCCAGCGACGGGCCTGCGGCAGGTCGGCGAAGAACGGTCGGGTGACCGGCTCGCCGAAGACATCGGCCACCGGGTCGCCGGGGACGGCGAGGGAGAAGGCCGTGCGGGCATTGCCGAGGAGGAGGGTGAGCAACCGGCGGTGGGCGGTGGCGCGTTCGTCGGTGCCTGCGCGGAGCGACGTCCGGCGGGCGAAGGCGCGCACGAGGTCGTGGAAGCGGTAGCGGCCGGCGCCGATCGACTCCAGCAGGGCCTGGTCGACGAGCGCTTCGGCGAGGTGCTCCGCCTGGTGCTCGGGCAGGTCGAGGACGGCGGCGGCCGCAGCTGTGCCGATGTCCGGCTCCACCCAGGAGAGTTGGCGGAAGGCCGTGGCCAGGGGCGGTGGGAGGAGACGGTAACTGAGGTCGAAGACCTGCTCGACGGCGAGGTCGCGGGTGCGGAGGACGGAGATGCCCTCGCGGTCGTCGGCGAGGCGGGCGAGGAGGTCGGCGATCGGCTGGTCGGGGGTGGCGGCGAGCCGGGCGGCGGCGATCCGGACGGCGAGGGGGAGGAAACCGCAGGCCTCGACCAGGAGTTCGGCGTCGTCGGGTTGCGTGGACCGGCGCGTTGTACCGATGACGGAGTCGAGCAGGGCGAGTGCTTCCCGGGTGTCGAAGACGTCCAACGGGACGTGCAGGACGGAGGAGACGCCGGTGAGCATCGCGCGGCTGGTGACGATGACGGCGCAGTCGGAGGAGCCGGGCAGCAGCGGCTGGATCTGGGCGTCGTCGCGGGCGTTGTCGAGGAGGACGAGGAGACGCTTCCCGGCGCTGGCCGTCCGGAACAGCGCGGCCCGGCCCGCGAGGTCCCGGGGGATGGACGGCGGGGTCACGCCCAGCGCGGTGAGGAAGTCGGCCAGGATGTCGGAGGCGCTCGCGGGCACCAGGTCGGCGCCGCGCAGGTCGGCGTGCAGCCGGCCGTCGGGGAAGTCGGGGCGCAGGGTGTGGGCGGTGCGGAGCGCGAGGGCCGTCTTGCCGACGCCGGCCATGCCGGTGATCGTCACCAGGCGCAGCCCGGGCGTGGCGCGGTCGGTGAGGGCTTGCGCGACGGCGGTGACGTGCTGCTGCCGGCCGGTGAAGTGAGCCGGATCCGACGGGAGTTGGTCCGGATCCAACTCGTCGCGGAGGGCGGAGAGTTCGGGACCGGGCTCGATCCCGAGGTGCTCGACCAGCCGGGAGTGCAGCGCGTCGTAGGTGGCCCGGGCCTCGGTGGTGCGCCCGGTGTCCCGGAGAGCGCGGATGAGCAGCGCCTGCAGCTGTTCGCGGAACGGGTGTTCGGCGGCGAGGGCCTGTAACTCGGTGAGGCAGTCGGCGGGTTCGTCGAGGCCGAGGCGCTCTTCGAGGAGGGTGAGCCGCAGCTCGGCGAGCCGCTGCCGCTCACGCTCCATGAGGGGGCCGGGCAGGCCGAGGAGCGGTTCCCCGCGCCAGAGTTGAAGGGCGGCGTGGAGGTGGGTCCGGGCCTGTTCGGGGGCGCAGCTCCGGGCGCGTTCCTGCAGTCGTTTGACCTGCCCCAGGTCGATCCGGTCCGGTTCGACCGCGAGCCGGTAGCCGCCCGCCTGCGAGAGTAGGACGGTGGGAGTCCGGCGCACCGGCTCCAGCAGTTTCCGCAACTGTGAGATGTAGGACCGGATGGCGACGACCGGCGAACCGGGCGGCTCCTCGCCCCAGACGTCCGCGATGAGTTGATCCATGGAGACGACCGAGTCGGGCCGGAGGAGGAGAGACACCAGCACCGCCCGCTGCCGGGGCGCCCCCAGCTCGATGGTGCTCTCGGCGCGCTGCACCCGCAGCGCGCCGAGTAACGCGAAGCTCATCGGGCCCGGATGGCTGATTGGTTGCAACGTTCCCCCAGGTCCGATGTATGACGACTGGTCAAACCGTGTCGAACTCGCCAGAAGAGGTCGCGGAGATGAAATCGGCGAAGGCCTCTGGCGTGACGGTGAGGTAGGTCCCGGGCGTCTTGGTGTCGCCGATGAGGACAAGGTCATGGGAGACGAGGAAGTCGGCGGCTACCTGGACGCAATCGCCCTCGCCCTGAGGGTCGCTGTAAGTCGACTTGAACCAGTGGGCGGTGGAGGGGTCCGGGGCAGAAGTTTGTGGGGTCATTCTGGGTGCTCCTCCGATGCTCTGTGCAGCCACGCCAGTGACTCATCAGGCGTAAGGGCCACTGCTCGGAGCGTATCGTAGATCAGTGCCATATCGGTCACCTGCTGTGGTGCCTCGATGAGTTGGCCGGACTTCACTCCCTCCAGGTAGGCGACCCGAGGGGCGTCATCGAAGTGGAGGAGAGTGAGTGAGCCGCCCATCGCGCCGTGCGGACGATCAATGGGCAGGATCTGCACAACGGCGTTCGTGCCCTGCGCGATATTGATCACGTGCCTGATCTGCTCACGGGTGATAACCGGGTCGCCGACGATCCGGCGAATAGCTGTTTCGTCCAGCACTACCCACATGAACGGGGGTGTGGGGCCGAGCAGGATTTGCTGTCGGGCCTGACGGCGGTTCCAGTGTTCCTGGATCTCCTGCTCGGATGCGCGAGGTCGACCTAGCCGAAGGAAGGCGCGGCCGTAGTTTTCGGTTTGCCACAAGCCCGGAATCGAGAGCGAGTACTTCAGGTGGGTATTCGCGAGCGGTTCGAGCGTCATATAGCGCCGCGACCAGTCCGGAAACGAGTCATTGCTCACAAGCGGGTAGAACCGGGTGAAGAAGCCGGCGGCGGCGGGGAGTGCGGTGTCGAGCAGGGGCGGGAGGTCCGGCGGCGGAGTCCGGTGTGCAGCCTCGATGTTGGCCATATGGGACTTGCTGTAGCGAACCTGTTCGCCCAGATCGGCGATGGACAAACCGGCGCAGGTTCGATGGTGACGGATCTCCGACCCGAAGAAGTGCCGGGGGGACTGGTAGGGAGTCAGGTCGCGAGGCTGCGCGGGCATTTGAGACCTCCGGATGTCTTCAAGAGGGGTGGGGACGTGCCGCTTCTTCACAAGGCTAACCCCGAGGAGTGACGCTAGAAGCACGAACGGTGATGGCCAGCCCCGGCGAACACCTCATCAGAGAAGCAAATATGACGAACAATCAATCTGGCGAAAGTCGGATCCTGCGGCGGGACTTTCCGCCGTGCCGCTGCCCCCGGTGCGGCGACTCCGTCCCCGAATCGCGACGCGATTCCGCCGTCGCCCCCTCCCCGGCGCCGCCCGTGCGACGGGCGGCGCCGCCCTCCGAGCCCTACCACCCCTCCACCCCCGGCGAGCGGGTCTTCGACGCCCGCTCCGGGCGGTGGGCCGCCTTCATGGGCTGGCAGCACGGGCGTGCCTTCCTCCGGCCCCCGGGCGGCGGCATCGAGTGGGACACCGAAGCGCGTTGGATCACGAACACCGAACAGTGAGATGCCCCATGAGCAGCAGGATCGACAAGATCACGGCCGAGGACCGTCGCAACGCGGCCGACATCCTCGACGACCTCCAAACCGTCCTGCACGCCGCCGAGGTGAAGCTCCCCTCCCTCGGCATCGACTGGCGCCTGGTCAAGGACACCGGCGTCATCCTGATCGACCTCGGCGCGGCCAGGCCGGACGTCATCGAGCGGCTGGTCCTCATCCTCCGCAGGGGCATGCGACCGTAGTCGCCGCGACGGCCATCACCGTCGGGAGTCTCCTGCTCGCGGGCGTCGTCGCCCTCCTGCTGCCCGACGACGTCCCTCCCACGGCGAGCGTGCTGGTGTTCGTCCTCACCTTCCTCGTCACCTCCACCGGCGGGTTCGCGCTCGTCGCGGGGTGGTCGGGGACCGACTAGCGAAGGCGCGGGCTTCGAGGATCCTCGAAGCCCGCGCCACATGACAGAACGGTGGCGCCTTGAACCAGTTGCCCGTCCGAGTCAGAACGAGCCGTCGCCTCGGATGCCGTGGACGAGCCTTTGGGCGGCCGCGAAGTCGGTGGCGATCGTTTCGGGCACCCACTGCACGCCATCCCACCGCTCGATGAGCCGAGGCGCTGCCGGGTTCACATGGGCGGGGCGGTCGATCTCGTCGAGGTGTACGGCTCGCAGTTCTCCAGCAGGGCGTTGGAAGGCTGACCGGCACTCGGCCCACAGCTCCAGCGGTTCGTCCTCGTCCACGCCACTCCTCTCCACGGCGGGAGCGTACTCCTTACTCCAGCGGCCAGCTGTCCGCTGGAGTGTCGAGCCATGCCCGGTGCCCGCCGTCGGGTGCGACGGTCAGACCGAGCCTGCCCGGACCGGGCTGGTGGTTCTCCAGCCACCAGTGGTGGGCGGCTTCGACCTCGCTCCAGAGGCGGCGCGGGCCGTGCTGCCACACCGTGAACCGGGCGGAGTTCTCGGCGCCGTCCCAGTCGACGGCTGCCCAGGAACCACCGTCGGTCGTGGCCGTCCACAGCCGGGTGACCACGCCGGCCACGCCCGGATCGTGATCCCAGGCGTACCAGAGGTCGCCGAGGCGGTGGCCGAGAGCGAACCGGGTCTCGAACGCGGAGTCGGCGACAGCCCAGGGGGCGAGGGCGGTCGTGGACTCGGTCGGGAGGTGGTCCTCCATGACCACGTCCCGGAACAGCTGGAGGTCCCGGCGCTGGGTCCGCATCAGCATGAACGCGCTGTCCGGGGTGTACCTGCCGGTGGCGCTGCCGTCGCCGTCGACCGTCAGTCGGAGGAGACCGCCGCAGGCCCAGGGGTTGTCCCACGGGGTGAGGATGATGCCACCGGATCGGGTCTGCGTAATCCATGCCGACGGCACCCGCCGTACGGAGCAGGTCGCCAGAACCCGGTCGTAGACCGCCCCGGGAGGCCAGCCGCGGAGCCCGTCGCCGCACACAACGGCAGGAGCGTAGCCGAGGTTGCCGAGCGAGCTTCTGGCGCGGGCGACCAGGCCGGAGTCGACCTCGATTGTGGTCACGTTGGCGTCGCCCAGCCGGTGTGCCAGCAGCGCGGCGTTCCAGCCGGTGCCTGTGCCGATTTCCAGTACCCGGGTGCCCGGGGTGGGGTCGAGGGCGTCGAGCATCGTGAAGACGATCGATGGCGCGGACGCCGAGCAGGACGGCCATGCGTCCGCAGGATCGTCGGGTTCCTGGCCGTCGTTGATCTGCGTCACGACGGCTTCGTCCGAGTAGGCCGCAGAGAGCCACCGGTCGGGCTCGCTCCGGCGATCGCACAGCTCGTAGCCGTCGCCGGCGGCAAGCCAGATGCGGTCGGGAAGGAACCGGTGCCGCGGGACGGCCGCAGCAGCCCGGCGCCACTCCGGGGTGACCTCGTAGCCGAGGGAGCGGGAAACGGCGCGGAGCAGGCCACGCGTAGCGGCCTGCTCCCGGTGCTGCTGGGTCACTTGCTCTTGCCGTCCTTGCTGTGCTTGCCGCCCTCGGGCGCCTTCGCGGTGTCGGGGCTCGGCTTGGAGGGGCTGAAGTCCTTCCTCCCCGAGTGCTTGCCGTTACCGCCGTCGTTGGAGCCGCTGCCGCCGCCGGAGGTGCCGCTGCCCTTGCCGATACCCCATCCCATGGGAACTCCTACCTGGTCGTGGTGGTGCCGCTGACAGTCAACTCCGTGGGCATGCCGAAGGGAGGGGCCAGAAAGGGGGCCGTTCCACCGGCCCCGGTGCCGGACCCTGGGCCACAATTGAGGTCTCGTCACCTCTGATCGAGGGAGGGCCTGTGACCGTCACGCCGAACGGGATCGGCGAGCTGTTGCGCGGGCGTCGCGAGCAAGCTGGGCTGACGCGGGAGGAACAGGCTGCCGTAGTCGGAGGAGCGACGGGCGAGTGGTGCAGCCCGGACACGGTGAAGAACTGGGAGACGGAGAAACGGATTCCGCGACAGCCCTCGCTTCAGGGCATTGCCGACGCCTACGGTCTTCCCAAGGGGCAGGTTGTCGAGGCTGCAGCCCGCTCTCGGCGGTATCGGCGCGAGCACGGCACGGAGGACATGGTGAACCGGCGGAAGTTCATCGGGGCGGGCGTGGCCGCGGCCGCCGGTGTTGTGGTGCTGCCTGGTATTGCCCAGGCGCGTGAGGGGATCGAGTCAGCGCTCGCGCCATCCGGCGACGGCGATCTCGCGTACCTGGAGGCAGCCTTCGAGCGGCACCGGGGCGGCTACCGTGGGCGGTCGCCCGACAGGGTCCTCGCCGAGATGCTGTCCGACCTCGGCCTCCTGCAGAACGTCCTCCACCGCCCGCACCCCGCGCGCGCCCGAGCGGACCTGGCCCGAACTGCTGCCGGGATCGCGGGTCTGGTCGCCATCGTTCAACACGACCGTGGCGACCAGCGTGGCGCCTTCCAGTGGTTCGCCACTGCCGACCGGGCTGCGCGGGAATCGGGTGACCAGCGGATGCTCGCGTGGGTACTGGCGCGGCATGCCATGGTGCCACTGAACTACGGGGCTCCTGAGTCGGCGGCCCGGATTGCCGAGCGTGCGCGGTTCGAGGCCGGCGACGGTCCGACGGCGGCCGGTGCCCTGGCTGCGGCAGTCACCGCTCGTGCCCTCGCAGCCTCCGGCGATCTGGAGGGGGCTTCGCGGGCGGTCGACGATGTCCGTACGCTCGCGGAGCGGTTGGACGGCGCCGAGTCGGCGGACACGTGGTTCGGCTACTGCGAGCAGAAGCATTTTGTTCACCTCTCGCAGGCGTACCTGCTTCTCGGTGACTCAGACCGTGCCTGTGCCGCGCAGGAGGAAGCGCTGCACCTGACCGATTCCCCGTCCGTGATGACGCGGGCGCTGTTGGCGATGGACACCGCCGCGTGCCTGCGAATCGACGGTGATCAGACTGGAGCAGCCGAGATGGCCTCGGGTGTCTGGGACCGCTTGCCGAGCGGCTACCGGGAAGGCCTGATCCGGTCACGGGCTGAGCTGCTGCACCGGCAGCTCACTGGGCGCGCACGCACCTTCCTCGGCGATGCCCTTGCCCAGAGGTAGGGGGAGCGCACGACACAACCTCCGAGTATCCGGCGCGGGCTTCGAGGGGTCTCGAAGCCCGCGCTCGGCCCCTTGACCGGTTCTGACCGGCGGCGGATCCTCGGTGCCATGACCGTGCCTCCGCCGCCCAGGCCGTCCTACGCCCCGCAGCAGCCGCGTCCGGGAGGCTCTCGGGCCAACGCCGTCACCGTGCTGCTGCTCGCGGCCGTGGCGGTCGGTGCACTCGCCCTGCCCTGGGCCTCGTACAGCGGGGAGAGCGGCAGTCTGCAGTGGTCCGGGTTCGACATCCTGGGGAGCAACCACCGGTGGTCGGAGGCCTTTCTGGACGATGCCGGGACCTGGATGCGGGCCCTGCAGTGGATCGGTGTCGCCCTGATCGTGCTGTCGGTGCTGCGCCTGGTGGCCTCCGCCGTCCGGCTGGCCGGGCTCACCCTGCTGGTGGCGGCCGCGCTGGGCGCCGCCGCGGCGGGCTCGCTGGTGCAGTTCCACCATGTGCTCCAGGGCGGCGGCGGCTTCGCCCCGTCGATGCAGGCGGGGCCCGTCGTCGCGGCGGTGGCCGGGGTGCTCTGCTTCCTGGTCGCCTGCTTCGGCCCGGCCGCCCAGCGCCGTTGAACGACGGCCGGCACCCGGTACCCGGCTTGGAGCGGTGGTCGGGCCTCGGGTAGCCTCCGAACGATGACGACCGCTCAGGTACGACTCGATCCGATGACCGAGGCCGAATTCCAGGCCTACTTCGACCACATCGTGGCCAAGTACGCTGCCAGCAACGTGAGATCGGGCAACTGGACGGCCGAGGAGGCCGCCGGGAAGTCCAGGGGGAAGCTGGACGAGCTGCTGCCCGAGGGGCTCGCCACCCCCGACACCCGGCTCTGCCTGGCCCGGGACGCGGTGAGCGGAGAGCGGGTGGGCATCTTCTGGTTGCACCTGCGCCCGCACGGCACGGAGACCGCCGCCTTCATCCATGACATCGAGGTCGACGCCGGGCTGCGCGGTCGCGGCTACGGCCGGGCGGTGATGCTTGCGGGCGCCGACCTCGCGCGCCAACTCGGCGCGGTCCGGCTCGGACTGCACGTCTTCGCCCACAACGAGACGGCGATCGCGCTCTACACCTCGCTCGGCTTCGCCACCACCGACCTGGTGATGTCCCTGCCGCTGTGACGCCCCGGGATCGGCCCGGGGTCAGACGCCGTTGAGGGCGTAGTTGCGGAAGGTGGCGAGCAGCGGCAGCACCTCGGTCTTGCTCGGGTCCTCCGTCACGGCCCGCATGGCGTCGATCACGGCGTGGGCGATGGTCTTGGTGACGGCGAGGTCGTCCGGTGCGGCGACGGTGCCCCAGGCCTTGAGGGTCTGGGTGAGCAGGGCGCTCATCCGTGCGCCGATGTTGGCGCTGACGGCGTCGGAGAGCTCGGCGATCTCCTCGTCGCTCATGCTCGACCTGAGCCCGAAGGCCAGCGCCATCAGGGTGTCCATCGCGTGCTCGCCGTACGCGGCGACCAGCGACGGCAGTGAACGCTCCTCGGCCCCGCCCATCGCCAGGGCGGACAGCGCCTCGTCGTCGTCCTTCCACGCCGCCTCCAGGGCGGCCAAGGCCCGGAGGGCCTCGTCCATGGTCAGCCCGTCTGTCATGGGAGGAACGGTATTGAGCCGGCCCCCGTACCGCGCACGGTTCGGGGACCGGCTCACCCCTTCGAGCGAAGCCCGGCCTATTCCGGCCGGTGGACGTGGGCGAAGTGCTGCGCGTCCCAGTCGCCGCCGAGCGCGGGGGCCAGCGAGGCGGCGGCCAGGGCCGCGAAGTCCTCGGCGGTTCCCGCGCGTTCGGGCAGGGCGCCGAGCAGCGGGGCGCCCGCGGAGCGGGGCAGGTCGGCGAGGTTGCAGCGCTCGGCGAGGCCGGGGTCGGCGGGCCAGGAGCCGATCAGCACGCCGGCCAGCGGGAGTTCGCGGGCGGCCAGCGCCTCGGCGGTGAGCGAGACGATGTTCAGGGTGCCGAGTCCGGCCGAGGCGATCAGCAGGACCTCGGCGGCCAGGCCCGCGTCGAGCACGGCCCGGGCCTGGTCGGCCAGGGTGCGGCCGCGGTCGTCGTAGCGGACCAGCAGGCCGCCCGCGCCCTCGACCAGTACCAGGTCGTGGGTGGCCGCGAGTTCGCGGACCTCGGCCACCACCTCGGCGGGGGAGAGGTACGGCATCGAGGCCCGCCGGGCGGCGGTGTCGGGGGCCAGCGGTTCGGGGTAGCGCGCCAGCTCATGGATCGTCAGTTCGCCTGCCAGGCGCCGGACTTCGGCCGCGTCGCCGGGCTCACCCGGGGCCACGCCGGTCTGTCCGGGCTTGAGTACGGCGACCGTGCGGCCCGCCCGCAGGGCCGCCGAGGCGACGGCCGCGGTGGCGACGGTCTTGCCGACGTCCGTGTTGGTCCCCGTCACGAAGAGGATGCGGGCGCTCATCCGGCCACCGCCGCGGCGGTCACGGCGGCGGCGATGCGGGCCACGTCCTCGTCCTCCGTCACATAGGGGGGCATGGTGTAGATCAGGTCCCGGAAGGGGCGCAGCCAGACGCCCTCCCGGGCGGCCGCCTCGGTCGCCGCCGGGACGTCCACCGGGTGGTCCAACTGGACGACGCCGATGGCGCCCTGGACCCGGACGTCGTGCACGCCGGGAAGGTCCGCGGCCGCGGCGAGGCCGTCCCGCAGTCCGGTCTCGATCCGCTTGACCCCGACCGCCCAGTCCTGTCCGAGCAGCAGGTCCAGCGAGGCGTTGGCGGCCGCGCAGGCCAGCGGGTTGCCCATGAAGGTCGGTCCGTGGGCCAGCACCGGCACCTCGCCGCGGCTGATGCCGTCGGCGACCTCGCCGGTGCACAGCGCGGCGGCCAGGGTGAGGTAGCCGCCGGTGAGGGCCTTGCCCAGGCACATCACGTCCGGCGAGACGCCCGCGTGGTCGGCGGCGAACAGGGCGCCGCTGCGGCCGAATCCGGTGGCGATCTCGTCGAAGACCAGCAACACCCCGTACCGGTCGCAGAGTTCGCGCAGCATCCGCAGGTAGGCGGGGGAGTGGAACTGCATCCCGCCCGCGCCCTGGACCACCGGCTCGACGATGACGGCGGCCAGCTCGTCCGCGTGACGGGCCATCAACCCCTCGAAGCGGGCAGCGTATTCGGGGTCGAGCGGGGCGTCGAAGCCGGCCGGCGGCTGCGGCGCGAAGAGCTGCCCGGGCAGTACCCCGCCCCACAGGTGGTGCATTCCGCCGTCCGGGTCGCAGACCGACATCGGGTGGAAGGTGTCGCCGTGGTAGCCGCCGCGCCAGGTCAGCAGTCGGCGCTTCTCCGGCCGTCCGGTCGACTGCCAGTACTGCAGGCACATCTTCATCGCGACCTCGACCGCGACCGAGCCGGAGTCGGCGAGGAACACGTGCTGGAGCGGCTCCGGGGTGATCTCCACCAGCCGGGCGGCCAGCCGGACGGCGGGCTCGTGGGTGAGCCCGCCGAACATCACGTGGCTCATCCGTCCCAGCTGCTCGCGCACCGCCTCGTCCAGCACCGGGTGCCGGTAGCCGTGGATCGCCGCCCACCAGGACGACATCCCGTCGACCAGCTCGCGCCGGCCGCCCGCGACGGGCTCGGTCAGACGCAGCCGGACGCCCGAGGCGGACTCGACCAGGTACGGGGTGACGGTGCCGGGCATCGGACCGTACGGGTGCCAGACGTGCGCCCGGTCGAGGTTGAGCAGCGTGTCCGCGGACAGCTGGGACATGGTGGTTCTCTCCGAGGGTCAGGCGTTGGGCGCGAGTTCGGTGCCGGCGCCGCGGCGGCGGACCTTGACGAGGTCGCTGCGCAGCTCGTCGTCCTGCGGCACGGCGGCCTCGGTGCCCTCCGCGGTGGTCGCCTCCGCCGGGGTGTGCGCGTGCCCGCCGCACGGCCCGCAGCCGCCGCCGCTGCCGCACGCCGAGGCCGCCGTGCCGGAGGAAGACGCGGCCGTGCCGCAGGACGACGCGGTCGTGCCGCAGCCCGAGGCGGCGACGGCCTCGGCGATGTCGGCGCGGTGGCGCGGCAGGGTGGCCTCGCCGGCGCCCTCGACCTCGAAGCCGGCGTCCTTGATCATGTCGAGGTCGGTCTGCCCGGCCTGGCCCTCGCTGGTCAGGTAGTCGCCGAGGAAGATCGAGTTGGCGATGTGCAGGCCCAGCGGCTGCATCGAGCGCAGGTGCACCTCGCGGCCGCCCGCGATCCGCACCTCGGTGTCCGGGTTGACGAAGCGGACCATCGCCAGGATCCGCAGGCAGCGCTGCGGGGTGAGGTTCCACTCCTTGGCCAGCGGGGTGCCCTCGAACGGGATCAGGAAGTTGACCGGGACGGAGTCCGAGCCGAGCTCGCGCAGCGCGAAGACCACGTCGACCAGGTCCTCGTCGCTCTCGCCCATGCCGGCGATCAGGCCGGAGCAGGCGGACAGCCCGGCGCCGTGCGCCTTCTGGACGGTGTCGACGCGGTCCGCGTAGGTGTGGGTCTTGGTGATGGACCCGTAGGTGTTCTCGGAGGTGTTCAGGTTGTGGTTGTAGGCGTCGGCGCCCGCCGCCTTCAGCCGCTCGGCCTGGTTGTCGGAGAGCAGGCCGAGGCAGACGCAGATCTCGACCGCGGGGTCGGCGTCCTTGATGGCCGCCATGGTGTCGGTGACCCGGTCGATGTCACGGTCCGTCGGGCCGCGGCCGCTGGCGACCAGGCAGACCCGCTTGGCGCCGCCGGCCACCCCGGCGCGGGCGGCATCGGCGGCCTGCTCGGGCTTGAGCCAGGTGTACTTGAGGATCTCGGCCTTGGACCCCAGCCGCTGGGAGCAGTAGGAGCAGTCCTCGGGGCAGAGCCCGCTCTTCAGGTTCACCAGGTAGTTGAGCTTGACCCGGCGGCCGAACCAGCGGCGGCGCACCTTGCCGGCCGCGGCGACCACGTCGAGCAGCTCGTCGTCGGTGGTGGCGAGGACGGCCAGGGCCTCCTCGCGGGTCGGGACTTCGCCGCGCAGGCCCTTGGCGGTGAGGGTATCGAGCAGATCCATGGGGCCGATCCTGCCTGCTCGCGCGCGAATGGCGCCAGAGCAAACCCACCAGAAGATCCCGGCGAGGATGTGCCGATTGCCACAGTGTCGAAGCTCACGGCGTCGGTGCAGGTCACGCGCTTGACGGTGGCCGCGGCGGACGGTTACCGGCGGGTAGCCGGGCGGGGGTCGGCGGAGTGCCCGCGGGGGTGCCGCGGCGGCCGCCGGGGCGAAGATCCACAAGCCCCCGACCCCGTGATCCCGGCCACTCGACGGGTGCTTAGAATCTGCGCCATGACCACGCAGGGGGAGCACACCCCGACTCCGGGAGAGGGCCAGGACGGCCGGGCAGGACAGCGAATAGGCGGGGGCCTCGGCCGGGCGACGGCGGCGGAACCGGCGGGACCGGCGGACCCCCGGCGCGGCCGACGGCTGACCACCCGCCGGGCGGTCGGCTGGGTCGTCATGGTGGGCGTGGTCGTGGCCGGCGGATGGATCATCACCCGCCCGACGCCCGGCGACTACATCCCCGGCCTCGGCCCGTCCCGGAAGGACGCCGACCGCACGCCCCCCGTGGTCGGCTCCCCGCCGCCCACCACCGACCCCGAGGGCCTCAACGCCGACAACCTGTTCCCCGCCCAGCGCCCGGTCGAGGTCGCCGGCTACAAGGCCCGGCGCGGCGGCGTCCGGCAGGGTGAGAAGTGCGACGAGGTGCTCCAGGACCGTACCCAGGAGCTGCTCAAGGACAGCGGCTGCCGGGCCTATCTGACGGTCAGCTTCACCGGTGTCGACCACCCGGTGCTCAGCAGCGTCACCCTGCTGCGCTTCGCTGACCAGTCCGCCGCCGCCCGGGCCGCCGACACCCTGCGCGCCAAGCCCGGCGTGGTCGCCTTCATGCTCGCCGACACCAACATCGCGCCCGCCCAGTCCGGCGGTGAGGCCAAGCCGGGCAGCGAGCAGCGGATCGAGGCGGTCGGGCACTACGTGACCGTCACCGGCTCCCGCCCCGGCGACAGCCGCCCGAGCGGCACCGCCTCGACCCCGGCGTCGGCCGGCCCGACGCCGAGCGCCTCGGCCGGCGACTTCAACCTGGCCGAGGCCACCCGCGCACTGTCGTACGCGGCGGGGCAGCCGTTCGTGTGGATGTGACGAACGGGATGTGACGAACGGGATGTGACGAACGGGCCGGGGCCCGGTGCGTGTGCGCACCGGGCCCCGGCCCTTCACCTTCACCGACGGCCGGTCAGCCACCGAGGCGGTCCACCGCGGTCACCCGCACCACCGCCCGCCCCTCCTCGTCCGAGCCGTACAGGTCGACCTCGGCGCTGATGCCCCAGTCGTGGTCGCCCTCCGGGTCGTCGAAGATCTGCCGGACCTTCCAGGCGGAGTCCTCCTCCTCGATGATCAGCATCTTGGGCCCGCGCGCGTTCGGGCCGGTGCCGAGGTCGTCGTACTCGTCCCAGTAGCCGTCCATCGCGTCCGCCCAGCGGTCCGCGTCCCAGCCGTACTCGCCGTCCAGCTGGCCGAGTTCGTTCCAGTGCTCCAGCGCGCACAGCTCGACCCGGCGGAACATCTCGTTGCGCACCAGCACCCGGAAGGCCCGGGCGTTGGCGGTGACCGGCGCCGGCTTGTCGTCCAGGGTGACCTCGGCGGTGGCCGCCTCGGTCGGGTTGGCCAGCTGCTCCCACTCGTCCAGCAGGCTGGAGTCGACCTGGCGGACCAGCTCGCCGAGCCAGGCGATGACGTCCTTGAGGTCGTCGGTCTTCACGTCCTCGGGGACGGTCTGCTCCAGTGCCTTGTACGCCCCGGCGAGGTAGCGCAGCACGATGCCCTCGGTGCGGGCCAGCTCGTAGAAGCCGACGTAGTCCGAGAAGGTCATCGCCCGCTCGTACAGGTCGCGCACCACGGACTTGGGCTGGAGCTGGTGGTCGCCGATCCACGGGTGCGCCCGGCGGTACACCTCGTAGGCGTGGGTGAGCAGTTCCTCCAGCGGCTTCGGGTAGGTGATCTCCTGGAGCCGCTCCATCCGCTCCTCGTACTCGATGCCGTCCCGCTTCATCTCGCCGACGGCCTCGCCGCGCGCCTTGTTCTGCTGGGCGGCGAGGATCTGGCGCGGGTCGTCGAGGGTCGCCTCGACGACCGAGACGACGTCCATCGCGTACGAGGGCGAGGTCGGGTCGAGCAGCTCGAAGGAGGCCAGCGCGAAGGTGGACAGCGGCTGGTTGAGCGCGAAGTTCTCCTGGAGGTCCAGGGTCAGCCGGACGATCCGGCCCTCGGCGTCCGGCTCCGGCAGCCGCTCCACCACGCCGCCCTCCAGCAGCGAGCGGTAGATGGCGATCGTGGTGCGGATGTGGCGGCGCTGGGCGGCCTTGTCCTCGTGGTTGTCGGTCAGCAGCTTGCGCATCGCCTCGAAGGCGTTGCCCGGGCGGCCGATCACCGACAGCAGCATCGCGTGGCTCACCTTGAACCGGGAGACCAGCGGCTCCGGGTCGGCGGCGATCAGCTTGTCGAAGGTCTCCTCGGTCCAGCCGACGAAGCCCTCCGGCGCCTTCTTCCGCACCACCTTGCGCTTCTTCTTCGGGTCGTCCCCGGCCTTGGCGATCGCCTTGTCGTTCTCGATCACGTGCTCCGGGGCCTGGGCGACCACCTGGCCGACGGTGTCGAAGCCGGCCCGGCCGGCCCGCCCGGCGATCTGGTGGAACTCGCGGGCGCGCAGGATCCGCACGCGCTGTCCGTCGTACTTGGACAGCGCGGTGAACAGCACCGTGCGGATCGGCACATTGACGCCCACGCCGAGCGTGTCCGTACCGCAGATCACCTTCAACAGGCCCGCCTGGGCGAGGCGTTCGACCAGCCGGCGGTACTTCGGCAGCATGCCCGCGTGGTGCACGCCGATGCCGTGGCGCACGTAACGGGACAGGTTGCGGCCGAACTTGGTGGTGAAGCGGAAGTTGCCGATCAGGGCGGCGATGGCGTCCTTCTCCGCCTTCGAGCACATGTTGATGCTCATCAGCGACTGCGCCCGCTCCACCGCCTCCTTCTGGGTGAAGTGCACGACGTAGACCGGCGCCTGACCGGTCTGCAGCAGCTCCTCCAGGGTGTCGTGCATGGTGGTGCGGCGGTACTCGTAGAACAGCGGCACCGGGCGGGTCGCGTTGCGCACCACGGTGGTCGGCCGGCCGGTGCGGCGGGTCAGGTCCTCCTCGAAGCGGCGCACGTCGCCGAGGGTCGCCGACATCAGCAGGAACTGCGCCTGCGGCAGTTCCAGCAGCGGGACCTGCCAGGCCCAGCCGCGGTCCGGCTCGGCGTAGAAGTGGAACTCGTCCATGACGACCTGGCCGATGTCGGCCCGGGTGCCGTCCCGCAGCGCGATCTGCGCCAGCACCTCGGCGGTGCAGCAGATGATCGGAGCGGTGGGGTTCACGCTGGCGTCGCCGGTCATCATGCCGACCTGCTCGGTGCCGAACATCTTCACCAGGTCGAAGAACTTCTCCGACACCAGCGCCTTGATCGGCGCGGTGTAGAAGGTCCGCTGCCCCTCCGCCAGCGCCGCGAAGTGCGCGCCCGCCGCCACCAGGGACTTGCCCGATCCGGTCGGCGTCGCCAGGATCACGTTGTTCCCGGAGACGAGCTCGATCAGCGCCTCCTCCTGAGCCGGGTACAGGGTGATCCCCCGCTCCTCCGCCCAGGCTGCGAACGTCTCGTACAGCGCATCGGGCGTGGCGGGCTTCGGCATCAGGTCAAGGAGCGTCACCCGGCTATCTTGCCTGCTCGCCGCCACCCCGGGCAAAGCCCGGTGGCGGGGCGGGCCGGTCAGAACGGTGCGACGGGTGACTGCCCGGCCAACCGGGGATCGTTGGCGCAGCCCTGGGCGCCGACGAGTTCCCGCGCGGTGCGCAGCGCGGCGTCGACCCTGATCTGGTGGATCCGGACGGCGGGCGTGTCGGCGGAGCCCCGGTCACCGGTGATCGTGATCTTGAGGTACGGGGGCGGGGCGGTGCCGCTCCGGTCGTGGGCGGCGGGGGAGGCGGGGGAGGCCGCGGCGGTCGGGGAGGCGGTCGGAGCCGCCGGGGCGGCGGCCTCGGCGGGGGAGTCGCAGCGGACCAGCAGCTGCACCGTGCCGTCGTGGAAGAGCCAGCCCTGGGCGCCGGAGCCGAACGCCAGCGCGGCGGGGCGGACCGGCTCCCAGCCGCCGGCCTCCGCGTCGGTCTTCGCCTTCAGGAACCGCTCGTCCGCGTGCGCGACCTCGATCTTGGCGACCCAGTGGCTGCGGGCGTCGTCGCCCTGCCAGTCCACCGCGCAGACCGGATCGGCCAGGGCGTTCCGGCTGCCGAGCCGGTCCTTCCCCTGCCAGACCACGGCCCGGTGGCCCGGCCCGGACAGCGCCGCGAGGTCCTCGTGGCTGAAGGCGTTCCAGCAGGCGTCCGGCGGCACGTCGGTGGCGTGCGCGGACCGCCACCACCAGGTCCCGCCGCCGAGGCCGGCGGCCAGCACGGCCGCGCCGAGGGCGGCCGGCAGCACGCGCCGGCGCGGGTGCTCAGCCATGGGACGCCGCCTGCTGCTGCCCGAGGTCGGGGATCGCCGGTGCGGTGGCGGGAAGTTGCACCCGGTTGCTGCACCGGTACTCGGCGGAGGCGGCCCGGGCGACCTTCAGTGCGATGTCGCCGTACGCCTGGCGCTCCTGCTCCGACGGTGCGGTGGTGCCCCCGGTGGTGCCCCCGTCGCTGCCGACGTCGACCCGGAAGTACGGCGGCGCCGTCTTCCGCTTGGGGTCGTTCCCGGCGGGGACCTGGAAGTCGCACCGCACGTACAGCCGGACCCGGTGGCTGCTGTCCGCGGTGGCCAGCCAGGCCGCGCCGGGGCCGCCGTCCAGCGGGGTGACCCGGCGGTCCTGCGCGGCGTCCTGGGCGCGGTCGGCCTCGATGCCGTTCCAGGCGGGGTCGACCTTGACGGCCAGCGGCCGGCCGTGGCGGCCGTCGTCCCCGTGCCAGGAGAGATGGCACGCATTGCTGCGGATCTCGTTCTCCTCCGGCGAGGTCGGCGTCTGGATCCGGGGGTGCGGCGTCACTTCGGACAGCGTTCCGTGCGCCCCGGCGAGCGGCCGCAGGTCCTGTTCGGAGAGCGCCGACCAGCAGGCGCTGCGCGGGATCTCCAGCGACTGCTCCGGCCGCATGACCCACAGCACGCTGCCCCCGATCAGGGCCACCCCGAGGAGCCCTGCGGACCACGGCAGCCAGCGCCGCCCGGGCGGTTTCGGGGGGTTGTCGAGCGGGTTCGGGAACGGGTTCGGGGTGTGCGCGACGTCGACCATGGTTCAGCGTTCCGTCCGTGTCGGGGTTGCCGGGGCGTGCGGCGGGCATATTCGGCTCGTCGTCCCGGCCGGATCGACTGAATCGGTTGAATCGGTTGAATCGGCTGAATCGGTCGAATCGGCTAAGCGCCCGGGGTGCATTCGACGATCGAATTCGAAATTCGTCATGTGTCCGTCCTTCGGAAGGGGACCGGCACGGAGCGTATCGAAATCATCGACGCTCCGTCGGCGAATCCGGTGGGAATGTCGGGAATGAAGATCCGGAACGAAAGATTCGATATTCGCGGTATTCCGCCACGGTTAAGCGGTGTGGACGGCGACAAGAACACGCCGACCGGGTTGTGCCGATTCGCACATTGCCGCCGTCTCGCGGGGCGTGCCAGAGTGCCGGGCATGACCCTCCCCCTGACCTCCGCCTCCTCCTCGGCCCCGTCAGCCCCGTCCGCCCCGACCAGCCCGTCCGCCCCGGCGCAGGTCTTCGACTGGCTGGACGAGGCCGCCGCACTGCGGGCCGACGCCGGGCTGACCCGCACGCTGCGCAGCCGGACGGCGGAGGACCAGGTGCTGGACCTGGCCGGGAACGACTACCTCGGGCTGACCAGGCACCCCGCGGTGACCCGGGCGGCCGGTGCGGCGGCGCTGCGCTGGGGCGGCGGGTCGACGGGGTCGCGGCTGGTCACCGGGACGACCGCGCTGCACACCGAACTGGAACAGGACCTGGCCGAATTCTGCGGCGCGGAGGCCGCGCTGGTGTTCTCCTCCGGCTACACGGCGAACCTGGCCGCGCTCACCGCGCTGACCGACCCGGACACCCTGATCGTCTCCGACGCCTACAACCACGCCTCACTGATCGACGGCTGCCGGCTCGCCCGCGCCGACGTCCACCGGGCGCCGCACAGTGACCCGGCCGCGGTCGCCGAGGTGCTGGCCGCGCGGGAGCAGCGGCGCGCCCTGGTGGTGACCGACTCGGTGTTCTCGGTGGACGGCGACGCGGCACCGCTGCGCGCACTCTCCGAGGCCGCCCGCACCGGCGGGGCCGCGCTGCTGGTGGACGACGCCCACGGGCTGGGCGTGCTCGGCCCCGGCGGCCGCGGCGCCCTCGCCGCCGCCGGCCTGGCCGGGCAGCCGGACACCGTCGCCACCGTCACCCTGTCCAAGTCGCTCGGCTCCCAGGGCGGCGCCGTGCTCGGCCCGCACCGGGTGATCCGCCACCTCACCGAGACCGCCCGCACCTTCATCTTCGACACCGGCCTCGCCCCGGCCGCCGCCGGCGCCGCCCTCGCCGCCCTGCGCCTGCTGCGCGCCGAACCGCAGCGCGCCGACCGCGCCCGCGAGGTCGCCCGCGGTCTGGCCGCCCGACTGACCGCCGCCGGCCTGCACGCCTGCGCGCCGGACGCGGCCGTGGTCTCGGTCCGCGCCCCGGGCCCGGAAGCCGCCCTGGCCTGGGCCGCCGACTGCCGCCGGGCCGGCCTCGCGGTGGGCTGCTTCCGCCCGCCGTCCGTCCCGGACGGCATCTCCCGCCTGCGCCTGACCGCCCGCGCGGACCTCACGGACACCCAGATCACCCAGGCCGTCCGCACCATCGCCGACCTGGCCCCGGCGGGTGCCCGGAGCTGACCGGGCCCGTGGTGCGGACGTGATCCGGGCCGCCGTCCGATGACGGCGACCCGGATCCCTTGCGTTCCGTCGGCGCTCCGTCGGTGCTACTCGGCGGCGGTGCGTTGACGGTGCTGGGCGGCCTTGGCGCGGTTGCCGCAGCCTGACATGGAGCACCAGCGGCGACGGCCACCGGGGGACTTGTCGTAGTAGCGGGCGCTGCAGCCGTTGCCGGTGCAGATCTTGAGTCGGCGTCGGTCCTCGCCACCGAGGATCTCGGCGGCGTCCACGGCGATCCTGACCAGGGCCGTGGTCGCGTCGGCCGGCCGGTGGGTGTGCTGAAGGGTCGGTCGGCCGTCGTGGACGGCGAGTCGGAGCGGGTGCTCGGCGGCCCTGGCCAGCCAGGAGTTGATGACCTCCGCCGCCTCCTCCGGGAACGGCGTGCCGGCGACGACCGCCCGCACGCCCGCGTCGACGGCTTCCCGGAGGCGGACCGCCTGCGCGAGCAACTCGTCGTCGACGGCGAGGCGTTCGGCTGAGGGTTCCCCGGTGGGTGCGGCGGCCTGCTGCCGGGCCGCGGTGAACCAGGCCGTCAGGTCGTCGGGTGCCAGCAGGAGGTCGCGACCACCCCTGAAGCGGTCGCGCAGGGTGTTGACGAAATCGATGCTGGGCCTGCCGCCGTACCAGACCCAGTCGCGGCTGCTCGGCGAACTCCCCCTGACCTGACTCTCCATAACCACATGGTAGGTTACGGCGCTGAGTAACCACCTATATGGTTACGCCGATCCGGAGGGGGAGCACCGATGGGGAAGAGGGAAGGAACCGGCGGGCAGGTGTGGCTGCTGGCCCTGGGGATGTTCGCGATCGGGACCGATCTGTTCGTCGTCGCCGGGCTGCTGCCCGACGTCGGCCGCGACCTGGGCCAGTCCACAGCCTCGGCCGGCCAGACCTCGGCGGTCTTCGCCGTCACCTACGCGGTGGCGGCCCCGGTGCTGGCGAGCCTCACCGCGCGGGTCGACCGGCGGGTCCTACTGCTCGCCGTGCTCGCGGTCTTCGCACTGGGCAACGCACTGTCGGCGCTCGCGCCGGACTTCGCCGTGCTGCTCGTCAGTCGGGTGATCACCGGCGCCGGCGCGGCGCTCTACGCCGCCACGGCCTCGGCCGTCGCGGCCCGGATCACGCCGCCCGAGCGGCGCGGCCGGGCGCTGGCGGTCGTGTACGCGGGCATGACCAGCGCGATCGCGCTGGGCGTCCCGCTCGGCGACGAGATCGGGGCGCTGGCCTCCTGGCGCTGGGCGTTCGGGTTCGTCGCGTTGCTCGCCCTGATCACGATCGCCGGACTGGTCGGCCGCCTGCCGTCCATCCCCGGGACTGCCGGGCTGACCGTTCGGCAGCGGCTCGCAGCGGTCCGGGTCCGTCGTGCGCCGGTCGCACTGCTCACCACGGCGCTGTGGATCGTCGGGACGTTCTCGCTCTACACCTACCTGGGCACCGTTCTCGACACCGTCACCGGTGTCGGCGCCACCGGCCGCGCCTGGCTGCTCCTGCTGTTCGGCGTCGGCAGCTTCGCCGGGGTGCTGCTCGGCGGGCGGCTGGCCGACCGGGTGGACGCCCGTCGCGGGCTGGCGGGCACGGTCGGCGCGCTCGCCGTCGTCCTGGCGCTGCTCGCACCGGCGCTGCACTCGACCGCCGGAGCGGCGGTCGGGCTGCTGCTCTGGGGGCTGGTGCACTGGCTGAGCTTCCCGTTGATCCAGCACCGCCTGTTGGCGATCGGCGGGGAGCACGGCGACATGCTGCTGGCGCTCAACAACAGCGCCGTCTACGCGGGGCAGACGGTGGCGGCCGTGGTCGGCGGACTGTTCGCGAGCGCCGGACTGCTCGCCCGACTCCCGCTCGCCGCGGCGGGCTTCGCACTCCTCGCGGTGCTGTGCGCGCTGGCCTCCGGCCGATCGCGTACGGCCGAGGAGGCCGAGGCGCCGACCGAGGCCCGGCGCCCTCAACGGGTGGACAACTGAGTCCCCGGAGCGCCCACGGTGTCGGCCGCCGAAAACCGCTCGGCGGCCGACACCGTACCCGGCAGGATGGCGGCATGGCTGATCTGCACTGGGACGACCACGTGGCATGGCTGCTCGATCCGGCCCTGGACGGGTGGTTGCCGGGCGACGGCGTCGCGGACACCACGGTGGCGGACTGGCAGGCGCTGCTCGACCTGGTGGTGGAGCGGGGCTGGGAGCGGACGTTCGTCGTGGGCTGCTTCGAGATGGCGCTGCCGCCCGCCGAGGAGGTGCTGTCCTGGCCGGACGGGCCGGCGCGTCCGGTGCTGAGCGTGAACCCGGGGCCGGGGGTCGGTGCGGTCTTCCGGTTCCGCCGTGCGGGACGGATCGATCTGGATGTCGACGTCGAGCAACTCGGCGGCCAGGAAGGGCTGGACGTGTTGTGCGGCTTCCTGGCCGCTGTCGGGCGGCGGCTGGGCCGGGCGGTGCCGACGCCCGTCGAGGGCGGCGGTCCGTTCCTCGGGTACGACCTCGAAGCCGACCGGGTCCGGGTGTTGTGGACCCCTCCGGAGGGCGTCACGCCTGCTCGGTGACCTCGGCCGCCTCCGCCGTGAGCAGGGCCAGCAGGCCGGGGAAGCGCTGTTCGATGTCGGCCCGGCGGAGGGTGGCCATCCGGCTGTTGCCCCGGTCGACCTGGCGGACCAGCCCGGCCTCGCGGAGGGTCCGGAAGTGGTGGGTCACCGTCGCCTTGCTGACCGGTAGGGCGAAGGAACTGCAGGTGCGGGCCTCGCCGTCGGGTCCGGTGGCGAGCTCCCGGACGACGCGCCGTCGCAGCGGGTCGGCCAGTGCGGACAGCACCCGGCCGAGTTCGATCTCCTCCGGCGCGGGGTGCCCCTCGTCGTCGGGCATCGCGTCCACCTCCTAGGTACGGCTTGCATCGTACCTCGTGGCGGCCCTAACGTACCCAAGGTACGACGCACGTCTTACCTTGAGATCGAGGAACACCCATGGACCAGCTGGACCAGCCCTTCACCCTCGTCGTCACCGCCCACCCCAAGCCCGAACGCGCCGAGGAGCTCCGCCGACTCCTGCTCTCCTTCGTCGAGCCGACCCGCCGGGAGCCCGGCTGCCTCGAGTACCACTTCCACGAGGACCGCGACGAGCCGGGCGTCTTCGTCTTCTACGAGGCCTGGCGGAGCCGGGCGGACCTCGACGCCCACCTGGCCCTCCCGCACCTCGTGGACTTCTGGGAGCACCGGATGGACTACCTGGAGCGGGACCTGGAGATCCGCTACCTCACCATGCACAGCCCGTACGAGGAGCGCGCCCCGCGCAGCTGACCTCCTCGGGTACGACCCCGCACTCGACCGGGTCCGCTACGGCCGGCCCGGGACGAGCAGCGCCTCCGCGCCCACCGGGCGGTAGCCGGCGGCCTGGAAGGCGCGGACGCTGGGGGCGTTGCCGGGGGCCTGCTGGGCCCAGACCACGTCGCCGGCCGGTAGCAGGTGGCGGGCGGCGGTGGCCAGGGCGCGGCCGAGGCCACGGCCCCGGGTGCTGGGGTCGACCTCGACGGCGGCCTCCCAGCGGCCCGCGACTCCCCGGCCGAGGACGAGCACGCCGCCCTCGGCCCGGTACACCCGGACGTCCTCCCGGTAGCGCAGGGCCCGTACCACGCGCGGGTGTTCGCGGTCCTCGACGAGGGTGAGCGGCAGCGGCGGCCCGCCCGGGAGGCGGTCGGCGACGGTGAGCAGGTCGATGTTGTTGACGGTCCGGCCGGTCCGGGCGGCGAAGGCGCTGAGGAAGGGCGGGCAGAGCGGCGCGGCCAGCGGGTCGCCGGGGTCGGCGGCGAGGGTGGCGTGCACCCAGGCCGGGTCCTGGTCGGTGAACACCACGGCGTGCGCGGCGAAGCCGATCACCCCGGCCTCGCGCGGCGACGGCTGCGGCACCACCGTCACCGTGCCGTCCGAGGGCGGGAACACCCCGCCCGCCGCGTCCGCCAGGATCTCCGCCAGCCCCCGTACGCCCATCACGCGCCCTTTCCGTTGATCGATGATCACCAGACTAGTCGCGGAGCCGGACCAACGGACAACATCGGAAGGGCAGTTGAACGGAGTCGGAGGCCGGGCCGCCCGGACCGCCCTCAGGCGGGCTTCTTCCGGGCCCGGCTCGGCTGGACCCGGGGAGGTTCGCCGGCGGCCTTCGGATGGTCGGGCGGGTACGGGAGTTCGCCGAGTCCCTCGTCGTGCAGCTGCCTGTCGTACAGCTCCAGCAGGCCGTCCAGCCGGAACGCGTGGCCCTCCATCTCCACGTTGAGGTCGCCGAGTTCGGCGAAGCGGGCGGGGACGGTCCGCAGGTCGAAGTCCTCGGGCGAGGCGTCGTCCAGCTCCTCCCAGTGCAGCGGGGCGGAGGCGGTGGCGCGGGGACGGGCGCGCAGCGAGTAGGCGGAGGCGATGGTGCGGTCGCGGGCCATCTGGTTGTAGTCGACGAAGATCCGCTCGCCGCGCTCCTCCTTCCACCAGGCGGTGGTGACCTCGCCGGGCATCCGCTGCTCCAGCACCCGGCCGAGTGCGATCACGGCGTGCCGGCCGTCGGTGAAGGTCCACTCGGGCACCAGCGGGACGTACACGTGCAGGCCGCGGCCGCCGGAGGACTTGGGCCAGCCGCGCAGCCCGTACTCGGCCAGCAGGGCGCGCAGTTCGTGGGCGGCGCGGACGGCGTCGTGGAAGTCGGTGCCGGGCTGTGGGTCCAGGTCGATGCGCAGTTCGTCGATGTGGTCGGTGTCGGTGCGCCGCACCGGCCACGGGTGGAAGGTGAGGCAGCCCAGGTTGGCGGCCCACAGCACGGCGGCGGGCTCGGTGGGGCAGATCTCGTCGGCGGAGCGGCCGCTGGGGAATTCGATCCGGGCGGTGGGCAGCCAGTCCGGCAGGCTCTTGGGCGCCCGCTTCTGGTAGAAGAACTCGCCGTCCACGCCGTCGGGGAAGCGCTGCAGGGTGGTCGGCCGGTCCCGCAGCCCGCGCAGCACCCCGTCGGCGACGGCCAGGTAGTACTGGGCGACGTCCAGCTTGGTGAAGCCGCGCTCGGGGTAGTACACCTTGTCCGGGTTGGACAGCCGGACGGTGCGCCCGGCGACTTCCAGTTCGACGGCTGAGCCCATGCCCCCCACGCTAAGGGCGCCGTGCCCGGCGCGCGCCCCGGGGTGAACGGGGCGAGGATCGGACCCATGGACCTGCCCGTGATGCCGCCGGTGGCGCCGATGCTCGCCAAGTCGGCGGCCAGGATCCCGCCGGGGATGCAGTACGAGGCCAAGTGGGACGGCTTCCGTGCGATCGTGTTCCGCGACGGCGACGAGGTGGAGCTCGGCAGCCGCACCGGCAAGCCGCTGACCAGGTACTTCCCCGAGCTGGTCGAGGCCTTCCGGCGGGAGCTGCCGCCGCGCTGCGTGCTGGACGGCGAGGTGGTGATCGCCCGGGACGGGCGGCTGCGCTTCGAGGAGCTGCTGGAGCGGATCCACCCGGCGGCCAGCCGGGTCAGGCTGCTCGCCGAGCGGACCCCGGCCTCCTTCGTCGCCTTCGACCTGCTCGCGCTCGGTGACGAGGCGCTGGTCGACCGGCCGCTGTCGGAGCGCCGCCCGGCCCTGGAGGCGGCCCTCGCGCACGCCGCCGACCCGGTGTTCACCGCCCCGGCCTCGACCGACCGCGAGCTGGCGCAGAGCTGGTTCGCCGAGTACGAGGGCGCCGGGCTGGACGGGGTGGTGGCCAAGCCGCTGGACCAGCCGTACCGGCCGGGGGAACGGACCATGTACAAGATCAAGCACGAGCGCACCGCCGACTGCGTGGTGGCCGGCTACCGCGAGCACAAGAGCGGCCCGGTGGTCGGCTCGCTGCTGCTGGGCATCCACGACGAGCAGCACCGGCTCCAGCACGTCGGCGTCTGCGCGGCCTTCCCGATGGCCCGGCGCCGCGAACTGGTCGAGGAGCTGGCCCCGCTCAGGCTCGACGACCTCTCCCGACACCCTTGGGGCGCCTGGGCGGAGGAGTCCGCGCAGGCCGAGGGGCGGCTGCCGGGGGCGGTCAGCCGCTGGACCGGCGGCAAGGACCTGTCCTGGATCGCACTGCGCCCCGAGCGGGTGGTCGAGGTGGCGTACGACCACATGGAGGGCACGCGCTTCCGGCACACCGCGCAGTTCCGCCGCTGGCGGCCGGACCGCACGCCGGAGAGCTGCACCTACGCGCAGCTGGAGGAGCCGGTCTCGTACGACCTCGGCAAGGTGCTGGGGCTCTGACGGACAAGCTCCGAGGGCCCGACCGGGACGACCGGTCGGGCCCTCGGAGTGTCCAGGGTGTCCCCGGCTGCTCAGGAGACGCGCAGCGAGCCCGGGGCGGTGCCGGTGGCCGTCGCCCCGCCGGACGGCGAGCCGGACCCGGAGGCCGACGCCGAGCCCGACGCCGAGCCCGACGCCGAGCCCGAGGAGGAGGTCGAGGCCGAGCCGGAGGCCGTACCGCTCGGCGACGCGGTGGCCGCGCTCGGCAGCGTGTAGACGTTGTTCGGCGACACGATCTGGGTGACCGCCTTGGCCACCAGCGTCGACGGCTCCGAACCCTGGTACTGCACATCGGTGTTGAGCTGGACCACCAGGCTGGCCTGGGCGTCCGGCAGGTACACCGCGACGGTCTGGTAGCCGGGCAGCGAGCCGTTGTGGCCGATCCAGCCGTGGGTGTTGAAGATCCCGAAGCCGTAGCCGACGCCCGGTGTGCCGGTGGAGCGGCCCTTGAGCCGTTCCGCCTGGGTGGCGGGCTTGAGCAGCGGGTTCCCGGTGGCCAGCGCCTTGGACCAGGTGGTCAGGTCGGCCAGGTTGGAGATCGCCGCGCCCGCCGCCCAGCCCCAGGACGGGTTCCAGGTGGTGGCGTCGGTGAGCTGCCCGTTCGCGTCCTGGTCGGTGTAGCCGTGGGCGTGCGGGTCCGGGAAGGTCGCGTCCGTCGGGAACACCGTCTTGGTCAGCCCGGCCGGGGTGAACACCTGGGCCTTCAGGTAGTCGCCCAGCGCCTGGCCGCCGGCCTTCTCGACGACCAGCCCGAGCAGCACGTAATTGGTGTTGCAGTACTCGAACTTGCTGTCCGGCGCGAAGTTCGCCGGGTGCTTGAAGGAGTAGGACAGCAGCTGGTCCGGGGTGAAGACGTGGTCGGGATCGTTGAAGAAGATCCGCTGGAAGTCCGGGTCGTCGCTGTAGTTGTACAGCCCGCTGCGCATGTCGCCGAGCTGGCGGATGGTGATGCCGTCGCCGTTCGGCACGTTGGGGACGTACTTGGAGACAGGGTCGTCCAGGCCGACCTTGCCCTGGTCGACCAGCTCCAGCACGGCGGTGGCGGTGAACGTCTTGGTGACGCTGCCGATCCGCTGGTACAGGTCGGTGGACATCGGCGTCCCGGCGCTCTTGTCGGCCACCCCGAAGGACTTCTGGTAGCTGCCGTCGGGGGTGGTGTAGCCGACCGTCACGCCCGGGATCGAGGCCTGGCTCATCACCGCCTGGATCGCGCTGTCCAGCTTGGCGGTGACGTCCGAGGTGAGCGGCACCACCTTGCTGGAGGCGGAGCCGGAGGCGGCGGACGGGCTGTTCGCGCCCGGGCTGCCGAGGCCGGCGGACGGGCTGAGCGCGGCCGGCTCGGCGGTGATCACCGGACTGTCGGCCTTCGGCGCGGAGGAGGAGCCGGAGCAGGCCGCGGTCGTGAGCAGACCGGTCAGGGCCAGGGCGGCGGCGGTGGCGCGGCCGGCGGTGCGGCGACCGGTGGCGGCGCGACCGGCGGGGCGGGGGGCGGCCGGACGCGGCCGTCGGATCTTGGTCATGGGTCGAGAGCGCCTCATCCTTGAGTGGGCGGCTCCGGAGCGCGCACACGGGCCGCTGCTCCACGGGGCCGCAGGGAGCGTCGCCACCGTAAGCACCGTGGCCGCCCGGCCGCGCGCGGTTCGGCGCCCGGCTGATCCGAACGGGACCGCCGTCAGCCCTTTGCCCCAACCCGGCTGGCGGCCGCTGTCAAGTACCCGGCCCGGGCGGCCGGTTGGTGTCGGGACCGGTGCCCCGCGCTCCGCCGGACGGGTGAGCACCGGCACGCCGCGACCGCCCCCGGGCCCTGCTCGGGCACGATCGTTCAGCCCAGCTGTGGCCGCCCTTAAGAATTCCTCGATGGACCGCACCCCCTCCCACCAGGCAGATTTCTGCCTGCCGGAGCGTGCCCGTCAGGAGCGGCCGAACCGCGCCACCTCGGCCTGCCGCAACCCTCGCAGGCCGTTCCCCGAAGCACGTCAGGAGCCGTCGCCGTGAAGGCACTCGTCAAGCAGAACGCCGAGCCCGGCCTCTGGATGATCGACGTCCCGAAGCCCGAGATCGGCCCCGGCGAGGTGCTGATCAAGGTGCTGCGCACCGGCATCTGCGGCACCGACCTGCACATCCGCAAGTGGGACGGCTGGGCGCAGCAGACCATCAAGACCCCGATGGTGATCGGCCACGAGTTCGTCGGCGAGGTCGCCGAGATCGGCTCCGGGGTCGCGGACATCGCGATCGGCGACCTGGTCAGCGGCGAGGGCCACCTGGTCTGCGGCAAGTGCCGCAACTGCCTGGCCGGGCGCCGCCACCTGTGCCGCAACACGGTCGGCCTGGGCGTCAACCGCGACGGCGCGTTCGCTGAGTACGTGGCGCTGCCCGCCTCCAACGTCTGGGTGCACCGGGTGCCGGTCGACCTCGACGTGGCCGCGATCTTCGACCCCTTCGGCAACGCCGTGCACACCGCGCTGTCCTTCCCGCTGGTCGGCGAGGACGTGCTGGTCACCGGCGCGGGCCCGATCGGCATCATGGCCGCCGCCGTCGCCAAGCACGCCGGCGCCCGCAGCGTGATGATCACCGACGTCTCCCCGTACCGGCTGGACCTGGCCCGCCAGGTCGGCGTGACGCTGGCGCTCAACGTCGCCGAGCACACCATCGAGGAGGGCCAGCAGAAGCTGGGCCTGCGCGAGGGCTTCGACGTCGGCCTGGAGATGTCCGGCCGCCCCGAGGCGATGCAGTCGATGATCGCCAACATGACCCACGGCGGGAAGATCGCCATGCTGGGCCTGCCGGCCGAGCAGTTCCCGGTGGACTGGGCCTCGATCGTCACCTCGATGATCACCATCAAGGGCATCTACGGCCGCGAGATGTTCGAGACCTGGTACGCGATGTCCGTGCTGCTGGAGGGCGGCCTGGACCTCAGCCCGGTGATCACCGGCCGCTACGCCGCCGACGACTTCGAGGCCGCCTTCGACGACGCGGCCGGCGGCAACTGCGGCAAGATCATCCTCGACTGGACCGCCTGATCCCCGCGATCCACCCGCCCGAGCCCGCGATCCACTAGGAGACCGTTCGTGTTCGACAACGTGCGCGCCGACATCGCCACCACCCTCGACGAGATCCGCGAGGCCGGCCTGTTCAAGCCGGAGCGGGTGATCGGCAGCCCGCAGAACGCCGAGGTCACCGTCACCTCCGGCGGCCGCCCGGGCGAGGTGCTGAACTTCTGCGCCAACAACTACCTCGGCCTGGCCGACCACCCCGAGGTGCTGGCCGCGGCGAAGGACGCGCTGGACCGCTGGGGCTACGGGATGGCCTCGGTGCGCTTCATCTGCGGCACCCAGGACGTGCACAAGGAGCTGGAGAACCGCCTCTCGGCCTTCCTCGGCCAGGAGGACACCATCCTCTACTCCTCGTGCTTCGACGCCAACGGCGGCGTCTTCGAGACCCTGCTGGACGCCAACGACGCCGTCATCTCCGACGCGCTCAACCACGCCAGCATCATCGACGGCATCCGGCTCAGCAAGGCCCGCCGCCACCGCTACGCCAACCGCGACCTGGCCGACCTGGAGCAGCAGCTCAAGGAGACCCAGGACGCCCGCCGCCGGCTGATCGTCACCGACGGCGTGTTCTCGATGGACGGCTACGTCGCCCCGCTGCGCGAGATCTGCGACCTGGCCGACCGCTACGACGCCATGGTCATGGTCGACGACTCGCACGCCGTCGGCTTCGTCGGCGCGGGCGGCCGCGGCACCCCCGAACTGCACGGCGTGATGGACCGGGTGGACATCATCACCGGCACCCTGGGCAAGGCGCTCGGCGGCGCCTCCGGCGGCTACGTCGCCGCCCGCCGGGAGATCGTCGCCCTGCTGCGCCAGCGCTCCCGCCCGTACCTGTTCTCCAACTCGCTGGCCCCGGTGATCGCGGCGGCCTCGCTCAAGGTGCTCGACCTGGTCGAGCAGTCCAACGAGCTGCGCGAGCGGCTGGCGGCCAACACCGCGCTGTTCCGCTCGAAGATGACCGAGGCCGGCTTCGAGATCCTGCCGGGCGACCACCCGATCGCCCCGGTGATGATCGGCGACGCGGCGAAGGCGGGCCGGCTGGCCGAACTCCTGCTGGAGCGCGGCGTGTACGTGATCGGCTTCTCCTTCCCGGTGGTGCCGCACGGCCAGGCCCGGATCCGGGTCCAGCTGTCCGCCGCCCACTCGACCGAGGACGTCGAGCGCGCCGTCGCGGCCTTCGTGGACGCCCGGGCCGCACTGGAGGGCTGACCGCCCCACGGACCGCCCGCGGGCCGGACCGCTCGGAACCGGACCGGCCCGCGGGCCCACAACCGCCGTGGGGGGGGGGGGGTGTGGATAGCCCCCCCCCCCCCCCCCCCCCCCACCCCCCCCCCCCCCCCCCCCACCCGCGGGGGGGGGGGGGGGGGGCCCCCGCCCCCC